>CAYJNF010000276.1:2622-5536 GCA_964370915.1 uncultured Chitinophagales bacterium | reverse complement strand
GTGATGCCGTGCTGTGGAATGCTATTGACTGCGAAGAAGAGATTGTAGCAAAGAAGTGGAGCGGACTTCTCGCAAGAGCGAAAAGATGCTGTGTACACACAACGAGAACTGCTCATGCGATGATGCATTGATACAAAGAATTGAAAAGAACGAGTAAAAATATCCTTGTGAATAATAGCCTTCACGGATTAGAAAAGCAGCAGTACGACTGTAGAAATCTGCCGATCAAACAAAGGGCGAGCCTTTCGACTCGAGATTCCCAATCTGCAAATGGCGAGTCTCGCGACTCGCCATTTGCAGGTGGTTCGGAATTCTGACACTTTCAACATGCACACTACTTCGACGTACGCCCGCCGTGGTCGCCAATCAGCACCCATTTGTCTCCTTGCTTCATGAGGACATCCGCCCAACGGCCTGAACGGCTCTGCTCCTTGCCATCCGAATCCTTGACGATTCTCGAAAAGTAGTAGTTCGCAATCGCAACGTTGCCAACGACATTGATCGTGACCGGAGTGATGTTGTACAGAATAGTTTTCTCTGTCTTGTATTCGTGGTCGATGAACTTCCTTACGGTAGCTTTGTTCCCCGGCATGGGCTGACCGATTTCCCATCCGATGTAATTCTCGTGGAAGTAGGACATGAATCCGTCGAGATTCCCTGCGGCATCCAGTGCCCAGTAGGTCTCAACATTCTTCCAGACTTCCTTTTGCGCGGCGTTCCACTCCTGCGCAAACAGACTCGCCGATGCCGTCACTGCAAGCACTGCAAGCATCACGAGTGTTCTTGTGAGCTGTTTCATGTGTTCCTCCATTGGTTGATGATGTGATTTCGTTGACATTACTTCTTGAGCTTTGTTCTCTCAGAATAAATCTCATCCGAGTGACCGGAGAAATACTTGTTGAACATTCTGTTGTACTGGCGTCGTGATGCGTCGTCCTTCCAGAATTTCTCAAACAGTTCCGTATCCATCGTCCCTGCGGCGTCAATGCTTGCCCAGTCTTTGTATTCGGTAACAAACATAACATCATGATTATTGCTGCCGTAGAAATGCTGCATCACTCTTTGACCAAGAATGTGCGGATTCTTCTTTGTGACCTGCTCATGATAGATTTCCAGCAAGGAATCGCGTTCGGCAGCCCTCCCGCCTTCAGGCATGGACGCTTTCATTGTTGTTGAAACGAAAAGATGACTGCTCGGCTCTTGCGCGAACGTCGAGCCGCTTGCAAGAAAAACTGCCGCGCCCGCCAGCGCAAAAAGGACCAGGATCGATTTCATACTTACTCCTTACAATAAGTGAATGATTGATTGCATCCCGACTCCATCCCACCGGATGAATGACAGGACTGTTTGACTATCCATGGATGTGACAACGTCACTTCTTCTTGGTTTTCAACTCAACCAGAATGAGTGCAAAAGGTTTGTCTCCGGTATTCTCAGGCAAGTGTTTCCCTGCTGGTGTCCACTGGGTGGTACCGGCTTTTGATACGTTATCGAGAGTCTTTCCGTCAGGCAAAGTGAATTTGCCCTTGATGTCAGTCAAAAACACGGCGTACGCGTCGGGATGTTCATGCATGACGGACTTTTCGCCCGGGCCATAAGTAATTCTCAGCACGCGAATCTTGTCGTTCTCAAATTCAACTTTGTAATGCTTGGGGTCGGCCTTGACAGCGTCCTGGGCCAAGCTGCTTCCAGACAAAAGCGTTGCGGCAAAGAAAATGGTGAGTATATAAAGTATCTGTTTCATCGAACTGATCTCCTTTTGGTTGTGAATCCATCGCACGAGTTTTGCGATCGATGGAACTGCCGGTTCGGCGCATCTATGTTGCGCCCTTCAGTGCTACTGTATCGGACGGAGGTTCACCTCGCGAATGTATTCGGTCCCGAGGTATGTTCGCATGTCAAGCCTCCGTGCCGCCATCTCCAGTTGTTTCTTTTCATCCGCCGTCTTGTAATGCTTAGCCTGGATCGCTTTGGACTTGTCCTCGTCTCCCTGGTTGAAGTCGAGGGCCGCGCCGTAACTCTTGTGGACGGTAACGATGGCTACATCCCAATCGCCCATATCATGGGGCGTTTTTACCATCACTCTGAAGTCAACGACGAGCCCCTGCTTCTTCGATTCCTCGGACAAGGGAAGGAAATTCGCCCGCAGGTACTTCATATACTCATCGAATTGTCCGGGCTTTGTCCGATAGAAGCTCACTTCACGGACAGAACCCTCGGTGTAGTGTTCCTGTGCATGCAGGCCTGGTGTCAGAAGAACGCAACAGGCGATGGCAACAAAACTGATGAAGCGTTTCACTGGATAATCCTTTCATTATAGTTTTGTGAATAATTAGGTACTGCACCTTGCAGTCCTTTCTGCTTACTGATTCCGGGACAAAACAGCCACTTAGCCTTTTGGCTGTTCCAATCTTAGTCCTGAAGCTTTCCTCATTGCTGCCAGAGCTTCTTCAACAGTGATGAGTATCGTTGTTTTGAGTTTGGTTGTACCACCCGCGGCGAAGGAGACCAATGTAGTTGCCAATCCTGAAATATTATCCGGCATATCGGCTATTAGTACTCCGTCATAATCTCCGAAAGAAAAGTAGAACGCGAGCAACTTGCCACCAAGCTTCTCTACGAGTTGTTTCACTGCAATGGAACGGTCTTCGGGATTCTTTAGTAGTTTGTCTACTGTTTCCGATTTGTACGAGAACTGGATCATCGATAGTGCCATTGTGTTACTCCTTTCATATTGTTTTCCTTTTGAAGGAAATGTGGTGCGCGGTTCTGTCCATTGGAATTACTTGTGCGGCACGACGGCAACCAATGCCAACGCGCCGCACAGATGGTGGATCACTTCATCAACATCAGCTTCCGAATCTGTGTGAAACGCTTTCCATTTCCTTCATCTGCATTGAGTCGGTAGAAATAG
>CAYJNF010000276.1:0-2612 GCA_964370915.1 uncultured Chitinophagales bacterium | reverse complement strand
GCTGGAAAGATGCGCGGCATCGAAGCTCACAACATGGTATCCCGCTGCCACCTGTCCATTCACAAGTTCTGCCACCAGACGTCCCAGCACATCATATATTCCCAGTGTGACGCGAGCATCGATGGGCAGTGCATATTCGATTGTTGTAGACGGGTTGAAGGGATTCGGATAATTTTGTTCCAGCGAAAACTGATCGGGAATGATTGTCGCCACCTCATCCGGCACTCCCGCCTTCGAGAGACACGGGCCCAATGTTGCGCCTCTGTTCACATAGCTATTCAGCTTCCCAAGCGGGACACACAACGTTGCCCCGTTGTAACAGATCTTCGCCTTGCCTGACCCACAGCGGATATCCTTCACATAGATAGTGATATCGTCCGTTGCAGTATCCTGTGAGGCATCAACCACTCGCACGGTGTAGGTCTGGCTCGGAAATCTGGGAAACACGATAATTGACTGATCCGTCTGACCGGTGGACCACAAGTAGCTATACGCTTCTACACCGTTCGAACCATGGGCTGTGAGTGTTGTCCCTGGCCGGAAAGGTCCAAACAGATACACCGTGGTATCCAATGACGTGATGTACGCTGTGAAGGGAGGGGCGGAGGAAGTGACGACAGCACTTGCCGAGAATTCTGAAGTATTGCCATCAGTGTCTGTCGCGGTTGCAACAAGTGTATCACCGATTGAGACTGCTGCATCAGGTGTAAACGTTTGAGTGATTGTCAACTCCGCATTCGCTGAAGTATAGCTCTGCGCGCCAATAAATGTCTTTCCTTCTCCACCCAACGCTTTGAAGAACTCAATGCGCAACGGATAAGTTGAGTTGGGAACCGCCGATGGAACGCTATACGTCACGCTTAGGTCGCCGTTGATCTGTCGCTGGGCCTGCGTCATCTCCGGGAAGTTCTGGAGATTGTTCGGGCCTGCATCAGCGTCGCCTGCATCGTTCGGAGTGACACCAGCAGTGCCAAGGTCTATACCGAGACCACCGTTGCCAAAGATGGAATTGGGATCAATGGCGTTGCCTGTACCGCTCTCGACAAACACCCCTTTGCCGCCATTAAAGGCAATGGTGTTGCCGGAGTTCGGATCAGTACCGCCAATTGTGTTGTTTGATGCGGCGATTTTTACGCCTGCAAGACCGTTGGCAATAGGTAAAATGCCGCTTGCATCGGTGCCGATATAGTTACCCGCCACTGTGTTGCTGTCGGTACCGAGTCCTAGTATATGCACACCATAATCCCGGTTGCCGGAAATGATGTTGCGGTCGCCCGGCGCAGCCCCACCGATCGTGTTGTTCGATGAGACCATGTCGATGCCGGAAATATTGCCTAGGTCAACCGTGCCGGTTACATCCGTGCCGATGAAATTTCCGCGAATGGTGTTGTTGCCATTCACGTAAAGGTAGATTCCAGCCCCGACTGTTTGATTGATCACCAACCCCTGTACTGTTGAGTTGCCGGCTGCAATCTTCGGTCCGTCTGTGGGACAATCGCTTAGGATGATCTTGAGCACGGCGTTATTTCCCACGGCAAATGTATTCTCGCTTGCTCCTGGCTGTGAGTAACCATCGATGATCACCGGATCGACGATCGTGGGAAGGTCCACTGTGGGAGCAATCGTATGAGGGCCGCTTCCGGGAATGTTGAACACAATCGTATCGGGCGTCGCGGAATTGATGTTCGCAAGCACGTTGGCATTCTCAATTGCTGCGCGCAATGAGCCCGCACCTGCATCGTTCGTGTTGACGACGACAAAGGTGTGGACGGAGGTAATCGAAGTAATATTGCCGACAAAATTTATGGTTAGTGTTTCAGACCAATATGCTCTGTGATCATTGCTGAAGTTTGCTAATGATAGTGAAGCTGGCAAAGCAGTTGAACTGAACGCTGTGGCTGTGTTATCTGTCAGCGAAAGCTTTAGTTGCGGTAAGGCGTCGCCGATATAAATCCAATCTTGTGAGCTATTGCCCACTGACAGATAACCACTTGGCTGCTTTGTGAATATCTGACCTGCAACAGTGAGCGTATACGTATAACCATTGTATTGGGCCACGCCACTTCCAGAAGCGTACGGAGCCTCCGCATCATCGTACGATAACGTCGCAACAAATGGGTCTCCAACTGAGACTCCAGATTTACTACTGGAAATTATGGTCCCTTGAAATTCAAAAGTCCGCTGCGTAGCATGAGCGGTGTGTGCCAAGGTAAAGGCAATAACGATTATGACAGCCAGGGCAAATGCTGACCGGTCAATTATCCGCACCGTTGCACGCGCAAGCGAAGATTGTTCGCGTTGTACATGTTGCATGCTGTACCTCCTTTTATGGTGAGCAGGTGAGTTTGTACTCGCCCGATTCAGTAATCACGTACCATTGATCCATTTGTCAAAGCTTTCGTTCTCGCTACCCATTGAGTAATGCCAGTCGGGTCTCAACCGCAGTCCGCTGTCGTCCCTCCAGATGAAGTCCGTTGCCTCCTCCGATTCCCTCGCATCAGCAACGCGAAGAAGGTGTAGCGTTATGCCATCGTACTTTGCTTCTTTCAATTCGCAGGTAATATGCTGAGTCAGCAGCGCATTCCGGATAATTTCTGCCTGACGGAGATCGA
>CAYJNF010000275.1:0-5570 GCA_964370915.1 uncultured Chitinophagales bacterium | reverse complement strand
GTATTTGCCGTGCGCACTCGTATGGGAGTGCCGTATCGTGTGCGTCCGATTCTGCACGATGCCCGCAACAGCAAGGCGCAATTCGGATTCGTCCGGTCCGATGACGACGTACGGCCATTCACAGGGATACGTAAGCTCAAGTTGTCGTTGAGTGGCAGCCATAACCCTCTCAATCCATTCTATCATAATTTTCGGCGGCGCCGTAAAGCTCATTCAGCGGAACACGGCGCAGGTTGCGCTGGTTCTGGGGATTCAAAATGTAACGCGACAAAATCTTGTATGCATCATAATCGAATCGACGAATACCTTTGAACAGCTCGGTCTGTCCGAACTCCGTGAACCGGTAACTCGCAAGCAGACACCAGTTGTCGATGACGAACGCTTCGCCCTGATTGGAGATCGGATCGCGTTCTTCTATAACGATTCCGCCGGTGAACGGCCACGCCTTGATTCGACGGGCGGCAAATGCCTGCTCGACTCTGTTGTTGTATGTCGCTGCATCCTCTTCGTTCATGCACGCGCCCAGACAACTGTGCAGGTGGTACGCGAAGCAATACGAGCTGGTCTGCTGCAGTCCGAGCAGTTTCTGGCACAACCGAAACTCCTTCGCGATGACCGCAAGGTATTCCTTTGCCTGCTTCAGATTTTTGAAGATGGCCATGATGGGCGATTCGAGATCGATTTCGACGTCGTGCGTCTTCTCCAGCTCAATGCCCGCGTGACCGGTCTCAGTCATCACACGGCGGGCAAGCACCAAATCATGCTGGCGGCGGGCCGCAACATTGTACATGGGGCGGAGTTCCTTGATCAACTGCGACTCGAGAAGTAGTGCGCCAAGCTCGCCCGTGGTCTGCCGCGTTTCGATGCGCGAGACCTGCTGCGCAATCTCCATTTCCTTTCCCGAACGATTGTCGCCGGAGAAATGCGACATCACACGGTCGCGAATGCACACGCTCTTGCCAACATACAGCAATTCCCCCTGCTTGCCATAGAAGAGGTACACGCCGGGAGTTTCCGGAAGTGAGTCGATCGTCTCCTTGTCCAGATGCGGCGGAACACTGCTCGTCTTCAGAATTGCGTTCACGGCAAGCGTCAGCAATTCGTGCGTTGTTTCTTGCTGCACGATGGAAAGAAAATCGAGAACAGCCTGCGCATCTCCCATCGCCCGATGGCGCTCTTCACAGACAATTTCGTGGCGGGAAAGGATACTGCTCAGGTCGTGATTCCGGTGTTGCGGAAAGAGCTTGCGCGACAGTTTGACTGTGCACAGACACTTGGCCGAGAATTCCCGGCTGAGCCTGCGGAATTCATTCTTGATAAACCCGTAGTCGAAGCGTGCATTATGCGCGACGAAGATTGCACCATCCAGCGTCTTAAACAACTCCCGCGCAATTGAATGGAACATCGGCGCATGGGCAACATCTTCGTTCGTGATGCCGGTGAGCTGCTCGATCTCATGCGGAATGAACCGGTCGGGATTGACGAGTGTTTGAAATCTCTTGACGACTTTGCCGCGCTCAATGCGAATCACCGCAATGTCGATGATGCGGCCGTACATCGCGTTGCCGCCCGTCGTCTCGATGTCGACGATGGCAAGGGGCTTGTCAACAGGGATGCGCAATGTCGCCGTAGAGTTCATCTGAGATTGTGAGTGGGTATAGATTCTGGATTCTGGATTTCGAGCGCGTCTACGACTTGTAGAGGGGATGTTCTCCCTCTTCGTAATGCAACAAGATAGAAGATTTCGAGCGGATGAACAAATCCTGAAATCCGACGACGAAAACTCCGCCGAGCAAGGAGAGCGACAGCGCTTGCTGCGAAGTACCCCCGTCCCGCTTCGCGGCATACTATGTCGTGTTGACGACCTACAGTCTCGTAGAGAGGAGAACCACTCGGCAGCCTAATATCACTCGACTAAAGATTATCCCACAATTTCTCAGCTAAGAATTCACAATTATTCGTTCACCATTAACAGTTGCTTTTCAGCGGTCGTGTTTGTTGACTCTCTCTTTCATGCTTCCTACCTTGGACACACATTATCAAACAAAAATATCTACGAGGTAACCATGTCTACTGCCATTGCAGACGAGCTGCAGCTCGCAGTCAAGCCGACAAACGGCACGCACACGTTGATGAATTTCATCGGCGGAAAATGGGTGGAATCGGGAGCGAAGACATCGTTGCCCGTCATGAACCCATCAATCGGCAAGCAGATTGCGAGCGTTCCCCTGTCAGGAATGGGTGAGGTTGATGCCGCTGTCCGTTCTGCAAGAGGCGCACTTGCCTCATGGCCGAACACGCCAATCAAGGAGAGGGCGCAGGTGTTCTTCCGCTACAAGGCGCTGATGGAACAACACATGCAGGCACTTGCGGCGCTGGTTCACGAAGAGAATGGTAAGACCATGAGCGAATCGATTGCGGAAGTGGAGAAGTCAATAGAGGTCACCGAATTTGCCTGCTCGATGCCGCAGCTGAGCGCGGGCGAAATTCTCGAAGTGAGCAAGGGCGTTGAATGCAGAATCGACCGGTACCCCGTTGGTGTTGTTGCCTCAATTACGCCGTTCAATTTTCCCAACATGGTACCCAACTGGACAATTCCAAACGCGCTTGTCCTCGGCAACACGATGATTCTCAAGCCGTCGGAGCTTGTGCCTCTGAGCTCGATTCGCATTGCCGAATTGCTGAAGGAAGCCGGCTTGCCCGACGGCGTGTTCAACGTGGTCCATGGCGGACAGGAAGTGGTGGAAGCGATCTGTGATCATGCCGGCATTGATGCCGTAACGTTCGTCGGTTCAACGCGAGTGGCCAAGCTTGTGTATGCCCGCGCCACGTCGCATTTCAAGCGAGCAATGTGTCTGGGCGGCGCAAAGAACCACCTCATTGTGCTTCCCGATGCGCATGAAGACATGACAGCATCCAACGTTGCCGCGAGCATGAGCGGCTGCGCCGGACAGCGGTGCATGGCGGCCTCGGCGATGGTGGCCGTTGGCAACGTCGACCACATTGTGAAGAAGTTGTGCGATGAAGCGCGCAAGATTGTTCCGGGCAAGAATCTCGGCTCGGTAATTTCACGGAAGGCGAAGGAACGCATCGAAGGATATATCACCGAGGCGGAACACCAGGGAGCGAAGATTCTCGTCGATGGCAGAAATTGTGTGGTGGAAGGAAAAGAGGACGGATACTACGTCGGCCCGACGGTGATCGATGGCGTCCGCCCCGATATGAAAATCGCACAGGAGGAAGTATTCGGCCCGGTGCTTTCGATCATGAGAGCTCAGAATGTGGACGAGGCGTTGAGAATTGAGAATGCCAATCCGTACGGAAATGCGGCGTCGGTCTTTACGCAGAGCGGCGGCGCAGCGCGACACGTCATCGAGCATGCAAGCGCCGGAATGATTGGCGTGAACATCGGCGTTCCTGTTCCACGCGAACCTTTTTCGTTTGGTGGTTGGAATGAGTCGAAGTTCGGTGCGGGCGACATCACCGGAAAAAGCTCGATCGAATTCTTTACCAAACCAAAGAAGACGACGATAAAATGGAATCCTGATGCGAAGGTGAATTGGATGAGCTAGCGTCGACACCGACACACTTGATTATCAGATGAAAGAAGTGTATATGTCATACACGTATGACGACTTGTATGACAGGAGTGCATTACATGCCGACTACTATCAGACTTTCTCCGAAGACCGAGCGCCGTCTCTCACTGGTTGCTCGGAAGGAACGGAAGACAAAATCCGAGCTTATTAAAGGAGCACTTGATCGCTTTTTGGAGAACTATCTTGATTCCCAAACACCATACGAATTGGGAAAGGACCTCTTCGGACAAGAAGGAAGCGGACGCAACGACCTGAGCACCCGCCGCAAGGAAATTCTGAAGGAAAAACTCCGTGCTAAGATCTCTCGTTGACGCTGGACCTCTTGTCGCCTTGTTCGACAAGGACGATCTGCATCACCAATCAGTTCTTTCCTTCTTGAAAGAGTACTCCGGGCGTCTCTACACGTCATGGCTTGTCATCGCTGAGGTGGGGCACCTCTTGGATTTCAGTGTACGCCGGCAGATTGCTTTCTTGCAGTGGATACAGTCCGGCGGCATAGAAGTGTTGGATTTGAATCGGACTCTACTTGAAAGACTCACAGAGCTTGCCGACAAATATCAAGACCTGCCGATGGATTTTGCCGATGGCTCGCTCATCACTCTCGCCGAGGCTAACAATATCATCAATATTCTCACCTTTGATTCTCATTTCTATGTATTGCGTACGAAGAAAAAGCACATGCTCACCAATCTGCTTGAACCTTACATCCATAAGGCAAAGAAGCGTAGGTGATACATGCGTACAATAAGGTGGAGTCCCGAATCGAAGGTGAATTGGATGCACTAGCCGCGAGATGGTTTACTACAGACGTGGACGAGAAGTAACATTTTCACACTAACACTGTCGTTTTTGTTTCAAATACGACGGTCTGCATTGATGAAAGCAGGTTTTCGTCCACGTCTCTAGGCGCTCAACCCATTACGTTTGTTCGACCCGGCATTCGCAGGAATGCTGGGTTTTTTGTTTACAATATATCGGTCCTTCATCCGTCTACGTAGGCACAGGTTGTTCATTGAGCATCATCAGGCTGAGGAAAACGGCGGAAACGCAACAAACATACATCGGCAACGCCACAGTGCTTGATGATACGGTCAAGGTTGAACGAAAACGCTTGCTCGACTTCATCCGCAGGCGCGTGCGGACACAGGAAGACGCCGAGGACATCCTGCAGGATGTGTTCTATCAGTTGGTGACGAGCTACAGTGTCGCCGAGCCGATCGAGAAGATGGCAGCATGGCTGTTCACCGTTGCGCGCAACAAGATCACCGATTGGTATCGCAAGCGCCGGCACGAATCGCTTCCACAGAATCCTGTGGACGACTCGCTTCCTCTGACCATCGAAGACCTGCTCTCCGATCCCGAGGACAAACCGGACGCTACGTATGAACGGTCGCTCGTTTGGGAAGAACTGTCCGACGCTCTGGAAGACCTGCCCGAAAAGCAACGTGATGTGTTTGTGATGCATGAACTGGAAGGCCGGAGCTTCAACGAGATTGTTGAGATCACGGGCGAACCACTGAATACCTTACTCTCCCGCAAACGATATGCGGTGCTCTTTTTGCGTGAACGATTACAACGACTGTACGACGAATTTCAATCAGAATAACATAAGGGATGTATATGAAACCATGGTGGCTGGCAAGAATTGCGAAAGGTATTGTGTCTATCGCAGCGCTGACATTTCTCTTTGGCGTTATCGTCATGGGATTGTGGAATGCGCTCATCCCCGAACTCTTCGGCGGACCTGCGCTTTCCTTCTGGCAGGCAGTGGGACTGCTCGTGCTAACACACATTCTCTTGAGAGGATGGATGCCCTGGCGTCATGCGCACGCGTGGCGACATGATCGGTGGCGAAAGCGTATGGAAGAAAAACTCGCCGCGATGACGCCTGAGGAACGGGAGAAATTCAAACAGCAGTGGCGCTACCGTTGCGGATGGACTCCCGGTGATCCGGAGGCGAAGAGCGAAGGA
>CAYJNF010000274.1:0-5588 GCA_964370915.1 uncultured Chitinophagales bacterium | reverse complement strand
GTGTATCCCTGCGGAAGCCAGGGAATGTTGATCGGCATACGTTGATCGGGGGTGGTGATCGCGAACGCTCCGAACTTTGCCTGAACCGATGTATCCTTGGGGCTGAGAGAAAGCTTGTCGTTCACATAGGTAGGATTAATGTCGACACCTTTGGAAACGGAAATCTGGCTTCCCCCGACTTTGAGCAGCGCCGTGTCTTTGGCGACAATTTCTGATACTGTGTAGAGCCTGTTAATGAGCGGTATGGTAACGTTCGTGTCCCATGTCGGCGCAATGGGCGCCAGCGGCTCCTTGAAGCAATTGAGCGAAAGCAATGCGAGCGGCAGCACCACTCCCAGCCACACGCCAATGCTTCTTCGTTCGAAACTCATTTATTCCCCCTGATGAAGAGTGATGAATGAACTTTATCTCATCATCACTAACGACAATGGGGGTGCCAATATGTTGAAGTTGAAGGGGAATTAGATGCACATCACACGGATGATGAAACCAATCTGATTACAGAAGCGTCCCGGCAGAGTGGAGAGAGGTTTTCTTTCCTATGTACAAAGATCATGGGACCGCTCAGAAGTGCATTCTTCAAAGCTGGCAAGAAGGTAAAACGCCGCCCAGCATGGCTTTTGTCGCTGCCGAGGGAACAGAGTGTGTTCATGTTACCACACGTCTGAAGAAAACAAAAAACGCCCACTCCTAAAGTCTCAGAAGTGGGCGAAAGTACGAGAATGTTGTTCGAAAGGTTGGGAACGTGTTACCGTTCAGTGTACCTTTTCGTCTTTGATCATTGGCTGAAAACCGAAGCCGCTGCCCGGCGCGTCACCATGAATCTTGATTTCGCCGAACTTCGATTCAAACTTCGTGATGTTATCCTGCAAGGCGTGCATCAAGAGCTTTGCATGTTGTGCCGTCATGATCAGCCGGGCGTGCACTTTTGCTTTGGGCACGCCGGGAAGAACCCGCGTGAAGTCAATGACAAACTCCGCTGGTGAGTGCGTGATGATGGCAAGATTCGAATAAATACCTTCGGCTTCCTTCTCGCCCAGCTCAATGTTGATCTGTTGCCCGCCCTGCTGTTGATCGCTCATTACTTTCCTTCCTTTACCAGCTTATCTGCTTTTTCAAATGCTTCCTTCATTTCTTTTGTCATGTTCAGATTTGCATAGATCTTCGCGAGCTGCTGGTAGATGGTCGGGTCATCGGATCTGAACTGAGCTGTTTTTTCGAAATACGGAAGCGCGGCCTTATACTTCTCTTTGTACGACATGTCTTCAACAACCTTGGTATTCTTCTTGCCTTTCTTTGCTTTCGCTTCTTCTTCAGCCTTCTTGTCGGCAGCATCCTTCAAGGCAACGCCCCAATTCAGATTCGCCACGCCCAGATTGTAAGTTGCATCTTTGTAAAGCTCATCCTGGTTGTTCGGATCGGCATCGATGACTGCCTTAAACTGCTCAACACTTTCTGCGTACTTGGTTTGCTTCGAAAGATATACACCGTAGGCAAACCTGCAGATACGATTCTTCGGATTCTCCTTGACGCAATTACTGGTGAGTGTCAGAGCCTTGTCGCTCATCTTTGCCCGCTCGTACACGTCGATCAGACTGATAATATTATCTGGATTTGCCGGGTCAGCCGCATACAGCCTCTCGTACGCCGTCGCAGCCAAGGTGTATGAGTTCATCGCTCCCACAGAGTCCTTCGCCTCATTCTTCTCCCGGGCAGCCTGCAAGTGGATCTGACCGACGAGTTTCATTGCATCAAGCCGCTTCGGATCCTTCTCAACACAAGTATTCAGGGTTGCAACTGCATTATTGAAGTCTTTGTTGCCGTAGTACGCGAGACCCAATACGTAGTATGTCATCGTGCTCTCGGGCATCGCCTTTACGGCCACCATAAACGAATCTATGGCCGTCTGAAAGTAGGCGGCTGAATCCGTGCTTTGAGCTCTTGTATAGTACTTGACACCCGCATTGTAGCAATCTGCCCAAACCTTCAATTTATATCTGGAAATCTCATCCTTGTATTCTGGTTTGATCTCGAGGGATTTGTTAAACGCATCTACCATGTCGGCGAATTTCTTGAGCTCAAAACGGATCTGCCCAAGAACGAACCATGCCTCCTCATCCTCAGGGTCCTTTGCCACAGCCTTCAAGGCACTTGCCTCAGCCTGCTCAAACTGCCTGAGTTTCAGGTACAGTCGTGCTGAGGTAAGATGTTGCGCGTTTGCAACGGTGAAAAGCGCCGCAGACACCACAAACAGCGCCAGAATTGATATTCGTTTCATGCTTTCTCCTTCGAACTGAACTGTTGTTAGCGACAGAAAACGCTAAAAATATAGCCAAAGGTCGAAAGAAAAACAAGGAAGCGTGTGACGTTGACTTTCCACCACCTTTTTGTTACGTTTTGCCGGTTTCGTTCCTTGCATCATTGCTGGGTGGGGTTCCTTCTGAGTGAAGATGTAGCCTTCCGTATGACCCAATGCCATCCGCTGAATATCGAGCACAAACTTCCGGTGATATGTCCACAGTGTCGCTCTTAGGCGTAATGACTTTTCCATTGATCGTTCCGTAATCAAGAGTGCATCATACATGGACTGTGTATTCTGTAAAATCGTTCGCCATCAACTTCCGGCGCAGATTCTCTTTGAGAATGAGAAGGTCATATCCATACTCGACATTAACCCGATCCACTACGGACACGCACTGGTCATCCCGAAACTGCACTGCACTGATTTTCTTCACATCCCGGAATCGGATTTGCACGACGTGCTGCACGTAACCCAGATTGTAGCACGAGCAATTGTGAACACCCTCAACCTGGAGGGGTACAATATTTTTTCCAACAACGGCAAGATCGCGGGTCAATCGGTGTTTCATTTCCATATGCATGTTACTCCGCGTTACCCCAACGACAATATCCAGTTCGTTCTTGAACTAAAGTCGTACACTGCCAACACGATGAAGGAATACGCCGACAAGATTCGTCACAACATTACAACCTAATCACCTGAACTGAACATCAAGGAGGAAGACTCATGCCCACCTACACGAAACTAAAGCCCCCCACCAGGGGAGAGAAGATTACGATCAAGGAGAGGAAGTTGCAGGTTCCTGATAATCCGATCATACCCTTTATCGAGGGAGATGGAACCGGACCCGATATTTGGCGGGCATCGCAGAGAGTGTTTGATGCGGCAGTTGCGAAGGCCTACGGCGGCAAGCGGAAAATCGAATGGTTTGAAGTGTATGCCGGCGAGAAGTCGAATGTGGTGTATGGCGAGAATACCTGGCTGCCCGATGACACGCTGGAGGCGATGCGCGAATACACCGTCGGAATCAAGGGACCATTAACGACCCCGGTCGGGGGCGGCTTTCGCTCGATCAACGTTGCACTCCGGCAAATGCTCGATCTGTATGTGTGCTTGCGGCCGGTTCAATACTTTCAGGGCGTGCCTTCGCCCGTGAAGCGTCCTGAATTAATCAACATGGTGATCTTCCGCGAAAACACGGAAGACATTTACGCGGGCATCGAATGGAAAGCCGGCACACCGGAAGCGGAAAAGATCGTCAAATGGCTTCAAACGGAAATGGGCGTGAAGAAAATTCGTTTTCCCAATACTGCGAGCATTGGCATAAAGCCCGTGTCCATCGAGGGAACTGAGCGTCTGGTGCGTGCCGCGATCAGGTATGCCATTGAAAACAAGCGGAAGTCCATTACGCTTGTGCACAAAGGGAATATCATGAAGTTCACTGAGGGTGGTTTCAGGGATTGGGGATACGAACTTGCAAAGCGTGAGTTCTCTGACAAAGTTGTTTCCTGGGACGATTGCGGTGGAAATCCACCTCCGGATAAGATCCTCATCAAGGACGTAATCGCGGACGCGTTCCTGCAGCAAATTCTGACTCGTCCGTCTGAGTACGACGTAATTGCCACGCTGAACTTGAATGGCGACTATGTGTCGGATGCGCTCGCTGCACAGGTTGGAGGCATTGGCATCGCCCCTGGTGGAAACATCAATTATGAAAACGGATACGCTGTGTTTGAAGCAACGCATGGAACCGCACCCAAGTACGCAGGATTGGATAAGGTTAATCCGGGATCCGTTATTCTCAGCGGCGAGATGATGTTTCGTTATCTTGGCTGGACTGAAGCAGCTGACAAAATCATTACCGCACTTGAGACGACCATCAAGACCAAAGTCGTAACCTATGACTTCGCGAGACTCATGGATGGTGCGAAAGAAGTGAAGTGTTCAGAATTCGGTGAAGCCATCATCAAGAATATGTGACCCCGCGTCATAGCTACTTGCTTCCGCAACATTCGAAAGCCAGGTTTCACGACCTGGCTTTCGCCTTTCTTGAAGATGACTCAACATACTTCCTCCCCGTTTTGCCTGCAAAGACCTGTTTCTGCTGCCTTCACACCCTTTCTACATTTTCGTCCGTGCCGGTCGTTGGGATGTGATGCAAACTCAAGCATTCCGGCAGTTTTCGTGATGCTCACATCTGGCATGTGGTTTGGATATCACAAGACAGAAATTGAAACACCAACACAAATTGTATTCCTAACAACCATCTGGAGGATTTTAGATGAAGAGAGCAATGATCGGTATCGGAGTTGCCATTTCCGTATTTGTTATCGGCTGCCAGGACGCTAACAACAGTCCAATCGGTTCGGAAGTACCGAGTTCACAGGCTCCACTTGTGAAGATCTCCGCCAACAATCCTAATGGCATCCTTCCGTTGGCTACACAGTTGACACTTGGCGAGATTGAAGGGGTTGATAATACGTACGATGTAACCGGCGAAATCCACTTTTCGCTCGTTGCCGCTGATCAGGGATCGTATGCGTTCTCGCTCGTCACCACCGCGACACTTCGTCCGCTTGATGAAAAGGGTGCAGTCGGAACAGTGTACAACGAGTCGAATGATATGATTGTAGTTCCGACAAAGGAATACGTGCTCTTCAAGAAAATTCTCCGTGTGGCGGATCTTGGAGAAAAGGAAGTCGACTTGAATATTATACTCGCCATCTCGGAAACAGATGTGAAGGTTGAATCGGTGTGGCTCTCACAGCCAAGCCCGATTCTTTCCAGAAATAAGTAGTCCCGGTTGCTGTTGCCATAACAAGTTCGTCCCGGTTTACTGAGCGTATAGTAAGCCAGGACGTTCTGTTTTTGTGAAGCAGTTATGTTGCTTACAGGATTTTGTACGAAGGCGTCTCTTTGGGAATGAGGATCGCCATGATCACGTAGCCAATCACAAAAAGTCCGCTCGACACGAATACTCCAATGACGAATAGGATTCTCACGATCGTCGAGTCAACTCCGAAATACGAACCAATCCCGCCACATACTCCGAACAGCTTGCTGTCGAGGAACGAGCGATACAGCCTGCGGGGTTCCGTGGGCGGCACAGCTGAGGTCGCCGAGGTGTCTCCCACATTTTCACCAGCTGCTGTTGGGGCGTCCGCGTTCTTTGCCAGGGAATTCCTTCCACCCCACATGAACGCAACTCCGGCAAGTATAAGCAGTGTTGGAAGAATGATGTCGCTGTCGAACCACCAGAAGGGATGGAAGACCGAGACACCAATGT
>CAYJNF010000273.1:0-5608 GCA_964370915.1 uncultured Chitinophagales bacterium | reverse complement strand
GCCATACAGGTTTTGTGTGTTCGTGGAATTGTTATCGTTGCAAACAAACCAAACCGTTTGATCTGCGCCGGGAACTCCCGCTATGTCCACGGATGGATTGTACGCATGATTGCTGTCGACATCCTTATACGGCGCGCCATCAGTTGCGGGCCATTCATTCCAATCGCGTTCATACTGTGCGCGCACTTCGGCCGCCGACCGTCCCTCGTCACGCACTTCCGAAGAAAGATCGGCGTTGCGCCAATCGGGACGCACGCGATAGATTCTGTTCTTCGGAAGGTTCGGATCTTCGGAGACACCCGGCGACAACAGCTTGCCGGTCTGCAGTCCTGTTCGATACGCGGATCCGCCGACTCGCACCTGCGGATCACCCTGCACACGCGCGCCCCACAGAAATCCGCTCTGGAAGATTGCTGTCTTACTGCTTCCCTTCGGATAGACAAGACCGGAGTTGTTCGACGTGACGTCGAGGTCAGCCCGACCGTCGGCACGCAGATACGTTGAGATCTTGTTGATGTTCAGATAGGTGGCGTTCGGTGTCCCCAACGTCCGGTTGCTTCCGCCCCCTTTTGCCACAGTCTTCTCTTTCGTCTCGGCCTGTGCTGCACGAGGGGCCACGAGTGCAGACACAAGCAGCAAGATCATTGTCGATCGCATTTTCATGATGTGTGAACTCCTTGCATAGTTGATCATGAGATCCTCACGATTAATACTCAAGACGCACGCCGAACCGGACCTGCCGCGGCGGTCCGAAGAAATACGGCACAGTGTTCAGAAAGGCGGCGTTCTGATATGCCTCGTAGTAGTCAACGTTGATCGCCTTGTACAGATCAGCGAAGCGCGGGCCGTACGTGTTGATGAGCGGCTGACCGAGCGTTGGATTGCTCAGGTAACCATCGTCATCCGTTGTTCCGGTGCGGAGAAAGACGTTCTGAATGTTCTTCTTGTCGAACAGGTTGATGACGTAGACGAAGAAGTTCGCATCCAACGCATCAAACAGCCTGACGGTCTTGTCAAGTCGCAGATCGACCTGGAATGTCCACGGTGTAGTTGATGCGTTCAGCGCTTCGATAGGTTGACGCGAACGTGCATCGCCCTCGAGACTCGCGCCCCCGACACCACGCGTGTACGGATGACCACTCGTGAACGTCACCAGGGTGGAAAGGCCGAGTCGCTCAAGAATGGCGCCCCCTTCACCCGCGCCAAAACGATAATCAAGATTGAGGTTGCCGCGGATCGAGTTGTTGAACTCGAGCGGAGAAATATACTGCGGCTTGAAGAGTGTGACACCGTCCAGTGGTGCGCCGACAATCCCACGGGATGAGTTCGGGAACGAACCTGTTCCCTGCGCATCCTGAAATGCGAGTGACGCGTTCGCCTGGAGGCGTTTTTGCCGTCGCATATTAAATGTCAGCTCAACGCCCTTCGTTGTGGCAAAGTCTCCGTTCTTGAAGATGTAATATGCGCCAAGCGGTGATCCTTGCGCGGTATTTTGTTGATCGAACACCACCTGATCCTTGATGTCCTTGTAGTAACCGGTGATGTCGAATGATGCGAAGTCGCCGAACTGCTGGGTGAATCCAATTTCATACTGTGTCGTGCGGGTTGGACGCACATCGAACCCGACCGGCACGCCGATGAAGAAGCCGCCGCGTACATTGGCCGCCGTCAAATACAATCCCTGGTAGATGTCGCGCAGACGGGATTGCTGCACAAACTTGCCGAATTGCGTATGGAACACTGTCCGGTCGGTAACGGGGAACGACAACCCGAGCCGCGGGCTGACGGACATGAACGTTGGCACGTCAACAAGGCCGGCCTGATTGATTGCTCCGCTTGTTGGGTCGATCGAAAGTTCCGGACGCGACGGATCGATCAAGGCTTTATTATCCGTGTTGATATAGTCAAAACGAAGTCCCGCGTTGATCACGAGATCATTGTACTCGATCTTATCCTGAATGTATGCGGATGCGAGAATCGGATGCTTCGCCGCATCGATGCCCGTGCTATTCGTCTCGTTACCAAACACATCGTACCCGAAATTGTTGACGCCCGCGTTGATCAACACCTGCTCGCGGGTAACTCTGTTAGGGTCATTTGCCGGGAGCTGATCGTTTTGATACAAGAGTGCTGCAAGCGAGAATACACCATCATTCGTCCACGAGTAGTTCCGCATCGTGTAGCGCTGGAACTCGCCGCCAATCTTGATCGAGTGTTCAGAACCAAGCTGGGTCGACAGGGCGCCTGTCAGAGAAATATTCTCGCGCCGGTATTTTGCATAGGCAGCAAGCACGTCGCCCGGTGCATTGAACTGGAAGCTATAGATGGTTTTCCTTGTAGGGCGGGTGAACCGTCCAACATTGCCACTGGTAATGTCGTTCGCGGATCGCGCCCAGATTGCACCGGCTTGCGCGTTCGCAACGCTGTCGCCATACGCGAGAAAATTGTCGCCGAGGAGGGGATCAGCGTTTGTTTGGGCCTGAAAGAAATACCCGGCTGTCAGTTCGTAGAATGTCGATGACGAAACCAAATGCGTCATCTTCAGGCTTGCAGAGCCATTCTTGTTGTTCACATTCTCGATGCGATCGACGTTGAGCAGGTTCGCGATTTGTCCGGCGTTGCGATGCGAGTTATACGCATTGAACGTGTTTTGCGTGGAGTAGATGCCGGACAGCCTCAACGTCAGCGGAGCCAGATCCATTGTCAACGTGCCTGTATACGAATATTGGTCGATTGGGTTCTTCCGCAAAGCGCCCGCCGGATAGTTCAGATCGACGACGTCGCCCGTCTGCCCGACGAACCTTCCGAGATTCATGCCAGGGTATGGCTGCGGTGTTTGGTCCTTCTGGTTGAGATAGTTGAACAATCCGAAAAACTTCAACTGGTCGCCAAGCACCGGTCCGCTCAATGTGCCGGTGAACTCATTGTACCCGAACCAATACGAACCAAGTCGTTTCTGGCCATCGAACGCCTTGCCGCTTGACTTCAACGTGACGTTGTCGGTAATCATCTGCGCGCTCAATTTCCATTGCGATGTGCCGGATTTGAGTTGTTGTTGGATAATGCCGGAATTCGCATTGCCAAACTCGGCGTTGTATCCGCCGGTCTGCACCTGGATTTCTTCAACGGCATCCTGCACAATGTTCACGGCCCGCCCGCCGACCATCGGATTCGTAATCGAAACTCCATCGAGATAGAACCCCACTTCATCCTGCCGGCCGCCGCGAATAAACACCGTGTTGTCCTGCAGAACAACGCCCGCCGACAAGGCCAGAACGTTGTTGATGCCGCGTACCGGAATCGACGCAATGTCTTCCGACGTGGTGATGCGAACAGCGTTCGTCGCGTTCTTATTTACTAGTGGCCGCTCTGCGATGATCTCCACTCCCTGAATGGAAACCGCTTCGCTTGCAAGCGTAAAATCAAGCGAGGTTGTAAGATCGTTGTTGACGCGAAGATTGGAGATGGAGACGGGCGCGTACCCGACATACGTCGCTTTGAGTGTGTACACGCCCGCCGGAACATTGAGAATGATATACTCACCGTCAACATCGGTTGCAGCTCCCATCGTGGATCCCTCGACGGAGACGTTTGCCCCTACCAGCGCTTCACGCGTCTCCTTGTCGAGAACTTTCCCTCTGATCTTGCCCGCCGCAAAGAGTACCGCCGGTACGCACACAGCCAGCAGAAACAAGGGGGTTGCACGCACGAATGTCTTCCGTTGCATGATTGTCTCTCCCATAAGTTTGTAGAAATGGAAACACTTCTTCCCGGTCATGGCATGACGAACCGGGATTACTTCCCGCAGTATCCGGAACAACAATGGTGATGTGATGGTGTGTGTTGTGAGAAAGGTCGTATCAAATTACATCGTCGCGCATCACCTCCCTTGCGAACTTATTCCTTCTGGAAGAGACCCGCGCTCCGAGGCTCCTGTTCAAGAACACGGGACTCTTCGTCTGAAGGATGTTTTGCCCCACTATGAATTCACAACCATGATACTTCAGCAACAAAGGTCATACAACGCATTTGATACGAGTCGCTACAGGAGAGACATAAACCGCTTGGTGTGTTGTGCAAATTGCAGAAGGAAGGAACGGAAACACAAAAGCCTTTTCGGAAAAAACGAAAAGGCTTTACGATGGAGACGGGGTGTGATTACGATGCCCTAGTGAGATGCGTAAGAACTTTATCCCTCAATGAACGGCTTAACGTCAGGCGTGTTCCATCCTGAAGGATGACAGCATACTCCCCGTAGAACAGCGGCTGCATTTCCTTGATACGATCAACGTTGACGATTGTGGAACGGTGGATGCGAACAAACTTGTTGTGCGCAAGCTGTGACTCAAGGTCGCCGATCTTTTCACGCAAGAGATGCTTCTTGCCTTGCACGTACAGACATACGTACGCGCCCTGTGCTTCTATCCAATCGATCTCGTCGGAACGGAGAAACGAGATGGAGCCGTTGGACTTCACCATGATGCGGCCCACCGGTGATTTCTGAACTTGTTCGGTGCTGATCAACGAGAGAAGTTTTGCGCTGATGTCATCGTGCCGTGATTGGCGGATGTGGGTCTTGGCGCGGTTCAGCGATTCGAAAAACCGATCCCGGTCAAAAGGCTTCAAGAGATAATCAAGCGCGTGGACCTGAAATGCACGCAGAGCATGGTTGTCGTAGGCAGTCACAAAAATAACGAACGGCTTGCGTTCACCTTCCAACTCATCGAGGAGATGAAAGCCGTCCATGTCTGGCATGTGTATGTCGAGGAACAGAAGATCCGGCTCACGTTCCCGGATGAGTGCAAGAGCTCCCTCACCGCCGCCATGTTCACCAACAATCTCTACATCAGGATCGTCCCTCAACATGCGGACGATTTTCTTCCTGCCAAGCGCCTCGTCGTCCACGACGAGCACCTTCACTCGATCCATTTCCATCATGATGATCTCCCACAGATTCCGTTTGCACGGGAATCATTGTCCTGAAGGGAATCTCCAGGATTGCAATGGCTCCTCCGTACTTCGATTGTACAACCTGAAAGTGATGGTGTGAACCGTAAATGTGTCGAAGGATGGCGCGAGTGTTTGCCAGCCCAATGCCCTCCTTCAATCGCGATTGCTCGTTCGTCGGAAGACCAGTACCGTTGTCTTCTACTTCGAGGACGAGCTTCTCCTGCTTTCGCTTGGCTCTAAAAGTGATACGCCCGTTGGTTTCGGATGTTGCAATGCCGTGATGAATGGCATTCTCCAGCAACGGTTGCCACAAGAACGATGGCATTTGGGCATCCAGTGTTGCCGGCTCCACTTCCAGCCGGAGGTCCAGCGTATCCCGGAAACGCACACGCTCGATCTCGAAATACGCCTGCAACGACTCGATTTCCTTCCCGACCGTCACCATTTGCGCCCCGGAATTTTCAAGGGAAATCCTCAGAAAATCGCCTAATCGTGCCAGCATCTTGTCGGCGGCGTTCGTGTCCTCGTGAATCAAGGCGGAAATCGAATGAAGTGTGTTAAAGAGAAAATGAGGATGGAGTTGCATCTTGAGCGCCTGCAACTGCGCCTGCACAAGCTGAGTCTCAAGTTGGGATGCCTTCAGCTCACGCTCCTGAAC
>CAYJNF010000272.1:0-5623 GCA_964370915.1 uncultured Chitinophagales bacterium | reverse complement strand
CCCGTCGGGGGCTGCGGACGAAGAGCCAATTCACGACCGGACCGCCACATGCTGTCTGCCAACGCGTTCTGCACAAGCGCATAAGCAGTCTGATTGGAATCGATATTACGCATGTAGAAGGGACAAACAACGACCTTCCGGCTGTTGTTGTTGATCGCTGTATCACCCGGATACAAGTACTTGCCGTTGGGTCCGATCTCCAGACTGTTGAATGCCAAAAACCAATCGAGAGGTACTTTCACTCGGTTTGGGAAAGGTACAGTCCAATCGAAATTCACAAGGCTGTCCAATGCCGCGTGATTGAATCTGGATTTTGATCGATTGATATCCGTCTTCTTGTCGTTGACGGTCAGTTTCAATCCATCAAACAACGGCGTCGACATGCCCGTCACCAGCCGATAGTTATTGACGACAGTCTGATTGGTGTTCAGATCTTTGATGAACATGCTTTTGATTGTGTCGGACGTAACGGAGAACGTCGCCTCATACGTGTGCCCGGTCAGCTGAGCGGGATTTATCACCTGCAACGACAAGTCGGCAGTTGCTTTGCCGGTCGCGTGCTGAAACGCGCTCGGCTGATAATGTCCAGCCTCCTGATTCAAAGCGAATGACCTGCTCACAAGTGTCGTGTCCAGAATTCCGTCGGAAGCAGTAATCTTCAAGAAGCAAGATGACACGTTGGGAGACGAAGAGAAATCCCACGCGTACGAGTGCGAGCCGCTGCTATACTGTCCGTTGTGAATGAGAGACCAAGGACCATTTGCATTGTACGCTGCGAACAGCGAAACAGAAAGGGAGGAGTTGTCTGCGTCTTCTGACGTCCAAGAGATGTTCAGCGACGTATGGCGGACGGTCGTTCCCTCAAAACTGAAATCTGCCGAAAGCTCGGGCTGCGCATTGCTTGCGTTGTTGACAGTGAACCGCTGATCCGACACATCATAATAGTAACGAGAGAGATCGGCGTTGTAGGCAACGATGCGCAAAGAGTAGTTCACACCGTCGCGATAGTTTGCGGAGTTCCATGTGAGCGACTGAGAGACAGAATGCTCCCACGCGATCGGCCTCCATGTTTTGCCTTTGTCCCACGAACATTCGAGGAGAATCTTCGCATTCGGATCTGTACCTGAGTAGTTCCACGAGACCGGCACAGTGCCACTCACAATGCCGGATGATGGCGATGTAAGATTGATTGTGTATGCGGGATCGCCACCTTGTTGTCCGAAGTCGCCGCCGATGATCGGCCAATGCGAGGCGTAGTAAACGTAGTTCGCGTCGTCGACCATGTCCAGATAATTCTCGGAGAAGAAGACGGCGATAGACACGTAAGTACTTTCTCCCGGCTGAAGTGAGAATGGGCCGGCATTAAAGTTGAGAAGATTGTCGCCTTCCTGTCTGCTGGTATCAATAGTGTTGGATGACATCATGTCGTAATAGAGAGCATCGTTTCGCGGATAGCTAGTCGCGTCAAACGTGCGCACCTGGAATGAAGTTAGATCCCTATTTTGCGGTGTCTGCAGGAATTTGAAATTCAAGTACCCGCACGGTTTTCCACCTCCGCCTATTCCGTCTGTATCCCAAACATGAACTGTGTTTTTTGCCTGTGCTCGCGTCGGATCACCAGCAGGACCCGTTGACGGAACGGCATTTGCGATGTCGTCGAGATAGTCAAGGGAACCACCGATGTGCGGATCACCGTAAAAACCAAAATAGCATTCGATTAGAGGCTTCGGACTTTCGTTCTTTAGTTTGTACTTCAGAATCACGGCATCAGAGAGTCCCCCGCCGAACTGATACGCGCGTACCTCCATCGACACGCCGAGGCCACGCTTCGTTGAGTCGTTCGGAAAGGGATAGTACGGAAATTCGGCATTCGTGAAGTCATCGGTTCCAAAGAATGCCTCATCTTGCCCCGTGATCACGCCGTTGCCGTTCTCCCCCGGCCATGCGGACCATGACGCAGGCCAGCTTGATGGATTGTTCGCTGTCGCGAGATACGGCTGACCGGGTCGCGTGTAGCCTGCACGCGGCAGCCAACCCCATTTCAATCCCTGCGGTGAATAGTCCCCTTGCGTCGAAAGCCAAAGCCCATCGTCGACAATTCGCAAGCTGCCACCAGTATCTCTTGCTACGTTCGCTGCTAGCAATGGCGCAAATTCGTACATATGCCCCTGACCGCGCCACACAAGGTCGTACACATTGGCGCCGACATTTGGTCGCGTCACCGAGCCGTAGCTGTAGATAATGAAGGTTACGTTGTTTGAATTCATGATGGCGCTCCTGACTTCTAAAGGATCGCCGTTGGTATTGTCTTGTGAGAAGGAATTGGAAAAGAACAGAAGAGAACAGAAGTGAAAAGCCACGAGAGCTCTTCGCGTCAACATGGGACCTCCATTGCGAAGTGAGTGATGTGTGTGTGCTATGTGACCATTGAGATCATTGAATCATTATCGACTTGAATCCAGAAACCAGAATCTTGAATCCCGATCCCCTCCGAAGGAGTCCTTCGGACAAACCTCGAACCACGAACCCCAAACCTTCAACCCCAAACCTTCAACCCTCAACCTTCAACCCGCCTCATCTCACCATCACCATCTTTCGCACCGCCACACCGCCGCTCGTCTGCAATCGATACACGTAAACGCCGCTGGGGAGTGAACGTCCGTCGCTGCTCCGACCGGAATACTCCACGTCGTGATGTCCGGCATCGAGCTGCTTGCTGATGAGCGTGCCGACCTGCTGCCCGAGCGCGTTGAAGACTGTGAGCTTCACAAACTCCGGCCGCTCAATGTCGAACGCAATTCTCGTCGCCGGGTTGAACGGATTCGGAAAATTCTGATGCAGCTTAAACGATTGATGTGCAAGATAACGCCCCTCATCTATCCCTGTCGAAATCTGAACTTGCAGATTGTCGAAGTACAAGACTCCCGCGACTTCAACGCCGCTATTTTGCCGCACGACGAAGCTATTGAACGCGTTCATCGTTGCGGTGACTGGCGTCGAAACAAATCGCCAACCGAACCAATTGACTGCACCGAGCGAGATAACTTCCGTCGAGCCGGATGTGTTCGCGAACCACATCTCAAGTTGATTGCCGCTGTTGTCGCCGAACACCCATGCACCGAGCCAACCGTTTTGCATTGAAACGGAAATCGGCTGAGTCGCCAGCAACCTGCAGACGCCGCCCGTTGCGCCGGAAAATCCGTACGCCAGCTTGCCCGCATACGAACCGCCGCGTTTGAATGTGGATGAGATTGAAAAGAGCGTCAGCGAGGAATCGAGGTCTATCGAGCCGGGTGATTGCAACGGCTGCTGCCATCCGCCCGCGTTGTTCTCGAACGGATCGATCACGCTTCCCTGCGCGTAAGCACTTGGCTGAATAGTGAACTCAATCCGCGATTCGAAGCTGCTAGCGTTGTTGAGCGGGTCGCGCAACCCGGGAAGAAACCGGAGGCGATACGTGCGGCCGAGTTGAAGATCGGCCGCGGGAATGAACGTTAGTAATCCCTTGTCATCAACATCAACATACACTACGTTGCCGATCCCGACAAACGTATTGGAGTCGGCAACATCAACAAGACGAACTCGTCCAGCAAACGTTGAATACACCACCGGCTCGTCGAACCGAATTTGGAACGCAACGCCCGGACTGATGTTGGCGCTCGCGTTCACCGGATAGGACTGCACGACGCGTGGCCCAACCGTATCAAGCGCAGATGTCGTGAACGCAAACTGCAGCGCCTGCGAAAGTCTGCCGCCACCGGCACTCTTCGCAGATTGCGAGAGACTCACGAGATACGACTCGGCGCTTGCCAGATTGCCCGTCGGATCGTACGTCAAGGTTTTCGTATCGCCCGACCACTTGAACGCGCCCGCCACATTCGGGAAAATGGAAAACGCGGACTGCGCCGAGAACACATCCATCGGACGATCGAACTTGACGACAATACTTTTGTACACAGGAACATTCGTTTGGTTCGCCGACGGCGTTGCGTTCACAATTGCGGGCGGCGTCGAGTCTTGCACGATGAGTGAGAGATAGTAGTCCCAATTCCAGAATTGTCCCGGATCTGTGTGGTCGTTGCAACTGTCCCAGCCGAGCTGCGGAAAAATGACCGACGACTGCCATGTGTTGTGCCCGACGATCTTCAATCTGTTTCTTGGGATGTTGTAGCGTGAGGTGAGGTGGCGGACGAGCGCGGCAGAGTTCCGGTACATCACGTCAGTGAACCAGGCGGGATTGCTGACGTAGCCTTCGTGCTCAATGCCGATCGTCCAGTCATTCCAGCAGCGAACGTGCCACGCCTTGTCCGCTTCGCGCACGAGCTGTTTGAGAAAACCGTCGGCGCTACGAAAGATATAATGTGCGCTCGCTTGCGACGCGGGGTTCTTCAGCCACGACACCGAGCCATCGAAGCCGCCCTCTGTGTCGTGCACAATTACATGCGTGGCCCCGGAAGTTCGTGAGCTGAAGTTTGGCGATGCATCCCACACCGCCGGACCGTAATCATCAGATGTTGGAGAGAAGGTTGAGATGGAGGGATAGTCGCGTTCACGAATCTGCCGGACGCGATCCATGTCGATCTGTTGCGGCTCGATGACAATGCCGAACTGATCGTAGCCATCATGCAGGGCGGCAAACACGCGTGAAGCGTAGCTGCCCTGAATTTCCTTTTGTGGGATGCCCGAGAACTTTGCTGCGACATGAAACCAACTGACAAGATCGTCGTTCGCCGGACGCACCACCTCGTTTGCCGCGAGATGTGCAAGCAGCGCAGCCGCACCACGGATGTTTGTCGCCGCGTCTTCGCTCAGCCGCGTTGGGTCTGCATTGATGAGCCGCGCCGCACCCGTCAAACTGTGCCCGAACCAGTCATCGTCGCGTAATCCCATCACGCCAAACGCCGGCGGCATGTTGTGATGACTCTCCTGCTGTGTTTCCGGCCTGATGTGTTCCCAGCGCGTCTCGACGAAGGCAATGCCTTTCAGCAATGCCGACGGGACATTGAACTCCCGCGCCGCCGACTCAAAAACCGGAACAAGGTTCTGCTCAGGCTGAGCAAGCAGACGAGCATTGCTCAACATCAGCCCAACACAGAGTACTCCACAAAACGTTAAACGAGACATCATCAATACACCCCTTCTATTGACCAATTGCCGTAAAGGCTCAACCACGAAGGCACAAAGGGCTCTAAGTTCACGAAGTTCAAGATTATCCTTGTGGACTTTTGCGTGGTAATCTTCTTGTCGAGACTAGCAGAATATCCCACAACTCACCATCAGTTGCAATTACGATTTGCATTTCGAATTGCTATGCGAATCTGCGGCTTCATCCGTTCTGCGCTGTGTAACGTACTCGTCGCCGTGGTGAAGCGACATGAACAAAAATCCCGACCGTGGGAAGTCGGGATTGTCGATTGTACAGCTCTGTGAGTCTATCGAACGATTATCATCCTTCTCGTGAAGGAACGATCACCTGCTTGAAGTCGGTACAAGTACACCCCGCTCGAGAGATGCGAAGCGTCGAACTGAACCAGATGCTCGCCGGTTTGCTGCACTTCATTCACCAGTGTTGCGACTTCTCTTCCCAATACATCAAACACCTTCAGTACGGACGGGGCATGCC
>CAYJNF010000271.1:0-5655 GCA_964370915.1 uncultured Chitinophagales bacterium | reverse complement strand
ACGATAGATTAGGCGAGCCGAACAAAGACATGCTCGAAGAAAATCTCGCGTATGCCGAAGGAGGTGACATTGCCGTAACGTTCGCCAGCGGCATGGCCGCAATCTCGGGCGTGCTCGGTATTCTCACGGGCAGCGGCAGCGAGATCATCGCACATCAGACGTTGTATGGCTGTACGTATTCCTTGCTCACCAACTGGTATCCCCGACTCAAGATTTCCTCTGCGTTCATCGACCTGACGAATCCCAACGAACTCCGGCGACACATCACGACGAAAACGCGTGTCGTGTACATGGAGTCGCCGGTGAACCCGACGTTGCGACTGATCGATCTGAAAGCGGTGGCTGATATCGTGAGAGAAGTGAATGCGAAGCGAACGGAGGACGAACAAATCTATACCGTCGTGGACAGCACGTTTGCATCGCCGTTTGGTCAGCGACCCATTTCGCTCGGCACCGACTTCGTTGTGCATTCGTTGACGAAGGCGATCGGCGGATTCGGCACGGACATCGGCGGCGTCGTGATCGGGCCGAAGTGGAGTTACGACAGACTGATGTTGTATAGAAAAGATTTTGGCGGTGTGCTTTCGCCGCGCAGCGCGTGGGAAGTGCTTGTACACGGACTGCCATCGCTGGCATTGCGCATGCGACAGATGCAAGCGACCGCGCAGAAGGTTGCCGAGTTCCTTACGACGCGACCCGAGATCGAATGCGTGCAGTATCCGGGCTTGCCGCAGTTCGGACAGGCAGAGCTTGCGAAACGCCAGATGATTGATTACGACGGCAACTTTGCGCCCGGCGGCATGATCTACTTTGTGCTGAGAGGCGATTCGCCGGCAGGACAATTAAAGCGCGCCGAGCGGTTCATCAATCATGTTGCAAAGAATTCATATTGCATAACGCTCGCAGTGAGTCTCGGGAATATTCGCACATTGATCGAACATCCCGGCTCAATGACCCACTCGGCAATTCCCCCGGAGGAGCAACTTGAAAAGGGATTGCACCCCGGCGGGATCCGACTGGCAATCGGACTCGAGAAGCCCGACGACATTATCAAAGACCTGCTGACTTCACTTCAGGAAACAGAATAACACGAGCAGCCACAGGAAAGACGATGCACTACAGTTCAGTTTCACCCACAATCAAATCAAAGTTCGAGCGCAAATTTGTCACCGCAGAGGAGGCGGTGTCGGTGATACGGTCGGGGGATCGCGTGTACATTCATCCCGGCTGCGCGGTGCCGCAGGTTCTGGTCGATGCAATGGTCGCGCGGTATGAAAGCCTGTTCGATGTCGAAGTGTGCCACCTGCTCGGCGTTGCCGAGGCGGCGTACGTTCGTCCCGAAATGAAAGGACACTTCCGCCACAACGCGTTTTTCATTGGCAAGAATGTCCGTAAAGCAGTGTGCGAGGGTCGTGCAGATTTTACGCCAATCTTCCTTTCCGAAATCCCCGCGTTGATTCAAAGCAAGAACTACCGTGTTGATGTTGCGTTGATACAAGTCTCGCCTCCGGATGAACATGGCTATTGCAGCTTCGGTGTTGGCGTTGAGTGCACAAAGGCGGCAACCGATGTTGCGAAGGTCGTGATTGCGCAGGTGAACACCAACATGCCGCGCTCGCTCGGTGATTCGTTCATCCACATCAGCAAGATCGATTATTGCGTCGAGACCGATGCGGCGTTGCGCGAACTGCCACAAATGGAAGGCGATGAAACGCCGGAAGAGCTTGAGATTTACCGCAAGATTGGCGAAAACGTCGCAAGCCTAATCGACGACGGCTCAACGCTTCAGCTCGGTATTGGGCGTATTCCGGATGCGACAGTGAAGTATCTGGGCGACAGAAAGCATCTCGGCGTTCACTCCGAAATGGTTTCCGATGGGATCATTCCACTGATCGAAGCGGGCGTTATCACCAATCAGAAGAAAACTCTTCTCCCTGGCAAGACGGTCACGTCGTTCGTGCTCGGCTCACATGAACTGTTCAACTACATCGACAACAATCCGTTCATGGAATTCCGTCCGACGCAATTTACGAACGACCCATTCACCGTCGCGCGCAACCGGAAGATGGTCGCCATCAACAGCGCTATCGAAATTGATCTCACGGGCCAGGTCTGCGCCGATTCGATGGGCTACAAGTTCTTCAGCGGATTCGGCGGACAAACGGATTTCATCCGCGGAGCCTCGCGCTCCGACGGCGGCAAGCCGATCATCGCTTTACCATCAACAGCGAAGGACAACACGCTGTCGCGCATTACGATGCATCTCAAAGAAGGCGCCGGCGTCACGACCACCCGCGGCGATGTGCATTATGTCGTTACTGAATTCGGCGTCGTGAATTTGCACGGCAAGACCGTGCGTGAAAGAATTGAATTGCTGATTAGTATCGCGCACCCGAACTTCCGGTCGGAGCTGGAAAGCTTTGCGCGGGAACATTACTTCACGTGTTGATGTGGAGATGAATCGATTCTGAAATAGCCAATGGTCAATGTTCAATAGTTAATTGTCAATAAAAGGGTATGGCAAAAGGAACAGTCAAATTTGAAATCGAAACCTGCAAGGGATGCGAATTGTGTCTTGAGGCGTGTCCGCAAGAGAGCATCGCGCTGTCGCCAAAGCTGAACAAGCAGGGATATCACTACGCTGTGTTGGTGAAGGACAACTGCACCGGCTGCCTGAACTGCGCTCTCGTGTGTCCCGACGCAGTGATTACGGTATATCGCGAGAAGAAAAAGGGCAAGCCCGTTCCGCTCGCGACGATTACGAATGTGAAGCAAGACATCACGGTGACAGTTTAAGAAGACACCCTGAGCGTTTTGCAGCGAAGGGCTGGCTTTGTGGAAGGGCAAGACAATTGTCATTTGTCAACGTTCAATGATCAATTGTCAATGAAAGGGAAATGCTATGGAACTCACAGGCTTCATCAAAGTCTTCACGCTGGTACTGGGGATGCTCGCGTTTGTGTATGTGATTGCGTGGGTGTTTCAATGCGCTACGGAAGAAGAAGAGCGCGGACGACGACCGCTGTTTCCGCGACTGGGGCGAAGAGGTAAGGCAAAACAATGAGACCATTGCCTCAATGTATCATTTCACGATTTCATCGCGTGGAATGGTTCAATGTGCAATGAGGCGCTGGAACTTTTCAAAACCGATATCTCATGGGGGAACGCCCGACGCGTGATCATTGAGCCGGATGAGTTCAGGGTTTGAGGTTGGAGGTCGAGATGATGCACGCGCAGGACGATTGATCGTCCTTCTTTCGAACAGCGTGACGATTCATCGTCATGCGAGAAGTATCATCGTTTTTTGAAATCAAAACGTCGAATGGCAACGCAACGTGGTGCCGCTCGGCGTTTTTGTTTTGGGAAACACTGAACTGCTTGGAACTGTCAATGGTCAACGTTCAATTTTCAGTTGTCAACTTTGAGTGAAAGGAATATCTGTGTCAGATAACGACAACATCAGACTTATGAAGGGAAACGAAGCGCTTGCGGAGGCGGCCATCCGTGCCGGCTGTCAGGCGTATTTCGGTTATCCTATTACCCCGCAATCAGAAGTGCTCGAGTATCTTGCTGAAGAGGCGCGCCAGCGCGGAATGATCGTGCTGCAGGCGGAAAGCGAAGTCGCGTCCATCAACATGGTGTATGGCGCGGCGGGCGCAGGCGCCCGGGTGATGACCTCATCATCCAGTCCCGGCATCAGCCTGATGCAAGAAGGCCTGTCGTATATCGCCTGTGCCGAGCTTCCGTGTCTCGTCGTGAATGTGAACCGCGGCGGACCCGGTCTCGGCACAATCCAGCCATCGCAGGGCGACTATTTCCAGGCGACCAAGGGCGGCGGCCACGGCGACTATCGCCTGATTGTTCTCGCTCCGGCGAGCGTGCAAGAGATGGCGGACTTTGTCTACGACGCGTTTGACCTTGCGGACAAGTATCGCAATCCGGTGATGATTCTTGCCGATGGCGCGCTTGGCCAGATGATGGAACGGGTCGAGTTTCGCAACTACGATCCGAAAGATCATATGCACGCGAAGCCGTGGGCAACAGTCGGCAAACCGAAGGACCGCGAGCGCAACATCATCACGTCGCTCCACATCCAGCCGGAGAAGATGGAGGAAATCAATCTCCACCTGCAGGCGAAATATCGTCTGATCTCGGAGAACGAAGTCCGCTTCGAAACCGTCCAGACCGAAGATGCGGAATTCTTGATTGTTGCATACGGACTCGTTGCGCGCATTGCACATCGTGCCGTAGAGCTTGCCCGTGAACAGGGAATACGCGTCGGCTTGCTGAGACCGCAGACGTTGTTTCCGTTCCCGACTAATGCGATCAGTGAACTCGCCGGCAAAGTGCATGGCATTCTGACGGTTGAGATGAACGCAGGACAGATGGTGGAAGACGTCCGCCTGGCCGTTGAAGGACGCGTGCCTGTCGAATTCTACGGCCGCATGGGCGGCATCATTCCGTCGCCTGAAGAGATTGTGAAGGCGCTGGGAAAATTGGTGAAGAGGAACGTGGCAGCGACTGCGGAAGCATACTGACGGGGTATCCTCACCCCCAACCTCTCTCCCAGTGGGGGAGGGGAGATCACAAACGAGTGTTAAACAAAATCGGTGAACTCATGCTAACAGAAATTTCAGAACCAAAACTCGAAGAAGTCAATCTTGATCAAATGGATTGTGTGTACGAGAAGCCGGACACGCTGACGGACACGAAGATGCACTACTGTCCGGGCTGCGGGCACGGTGTCGCGCATCGCGTGTTGATGGAAGTGATTGACGAGCTGGGCATCCAGGAGCAAACCATCGGCGTTGCGCCTGTCGGGTGTTCAGTGTTCGCGTACAACTACATGAACGTGGATATGCAGGAAGCGGCACACGGACGCGCATCGGCAGTCGCGACCGGCATCAAACGCATTCATCCCGATAAGTATGTGTACTCGTATCAGGGTGACGGAGACCTTGCGGCGATCGGAACGGCAGAGACGATTCACACGGTGAACCGCGGCGAAAACATTCTCGTACTCTTCATCAACAATGCCATCTACGGTATGACAGGCGGTCAGATGGCGCCGACGACATTGCTCGGCATGAAGACCACAACATCGCCTTTCGGCCGCACAGTGGAAACTGCCGGCTTCCCGATGAAGATTACCGAAATGGTGGCAATGCTTCCCGGCGCATATTACGTTGCGCGGCACTCTGTGCATACCCCGAACGCCGTTCGCTATCTCAAAAAAGCGCTGACCAAATCATTTCAGTATCAAAAGGAGAAGAAGGGAACGTGCTTCATCGAAGTCGTTTCCAACTGTCCGAGCGGCTGGAAGATGACGCCGTTGCAGGCGAACGAATGGATGGAGAAAAACATGTTTCCGGTGTATCCGCCGGGAGAAATCAAGGTGCCGAAGCCGTAAGTCTTCGGTAGGGACGTTCTATTGAACGTCCCTACAAACAATCCTAAGAACAAAGATCGGAAGAAAACCTAAGTGTACTTCAAACACTACTCGCACATCACCATCGTTGTGTTACTCGCGGCTACGTTCAGCGCAGTAGATGTTTTCGGACAGACAGATTCGACAGCAAACAATTCATTGAAGGATGGAGCGTGGGCGTTACAGTTTCAGATTGGGAGTAGCTTCACTCTTGGACAGTTTCAAGG
>CAYJNF010000270.1:2066-5661 GCA_964370915.1 uncultured Chitinophagales bacterium | reverse complement strand
TTATGCCCTTTTCTTGAATCCAACGAATGAGAAAGAACTTATTGAACGATTCCTCGATTCGCTTGTCGGATCTGAAGTATCAAACTCGACTAGACGTGGATTGTTGTCCACCTACGTTGTGAGGTAGAGAACCATTGCCACGTGACCCAAACAGAAGAACCGTCATACCTGTATTCTCAGAAACTTCACGATCCCGCCGCAGATTTCGTCGACCGCGAGTCGCTGCATGCCGGGGAGACCATTGGCAAGTCTGAGTAGCTGCGAGTGACTTCTGTACACAGGATGCCACTCCAAGCCAATCTCCATAAGTGCCCTGAAGTGATTATTCTCGAGGGACATGTTTGCAACGATCAGCTCTCCTCCGGGAGTCAACTGCAACACAAGGTTTTTCAACAACAGCCCGGCATTTGAATCGTTGAGGTGCTCGAAGGTGTCAGGGGCATAAGCGAACGTACACTGTCCGTAGGGGAATCCCGATGCGCTCGATGAAAGCAATTCGTCCTTCGCCAAGCAGACTGTAGAAATGGGGAATCGTATCCCATGACGGGATTGGCAACGAACTAGGCCCGCAAGATAACTATCAAGTGATGCACGTTCAGTGTCAGCAATGGTGATCGAGAGTCTTCGCATCAATTCGGGTCGGGCATCCAGCGCCAACTCGAGCTCGAGCGTAGGGCCGAGTGCAACAACAATTGCTGTCCGACCCCCACAGGTGCCCGAAATATGTCGGCTCAGGAATTGTGCAAAGTACCGGGTTCTACTTCTCACCGCACTCATCGGCGGCGTATTCAGCACATAGTAGTTCAGGAACAATCCCAATGCAGTTTCCCCCCGAAGCGGGTCTTCATGCACCATGCGCAATGTTTCATGGTCGCTGGCCTGGCCGGGCGGGTTGCGATGTGCATGGCTCATGAACGGACTCTCGTGCAACAGGTACCGGAGGTCAGCAACAAATTCAACCGGAAGGTCTTCTCCTGATGCGAGCATGCTGCAATACTCATCGTCACACAATCTGCAGAGTTCGTTAAGCTTCAAAATAAGGGGGCTATCCGGCCTGAGAAGATTTGCAGACCCATTTTGTAGCTCATGACGTGAAAGCACGAGACGCAGGTCAGTCAGATACCGTAGGAGAGAACGAAAATGTTTGGGAGTATGCATATGGGGGATTGAGAAGATGCGAAAGCGATAGTGGAGTGAGTGAAGTCATCTTCTCCACATTCTTAATGGTAAGCGCTGAACGCTTCTTTGCCCCAATGAACAACAATTGCGATCGGAGGTGTTAGTACGTATGTAACATAAGCGTGAACTATTGTAACATCTTGAGTTTTGTATTTTTTTCAAGAAGCGCAATCCGCATTTGTCGGTCTTGGACGAGACACTGTCGAAACAATACTAGTGGTGGCAGGGTTATTGGGTAGGATTTGTAGCGCGTTCACGCGCTTCGCTTGGAGAGCAGCCGAATTGTTCGTGAAAGCAACGAGCGAAATAGGTTGGACTGGCAAACCCGGTCTGATATGCTATCTCGGAAATCGATCCTGCGTTTTTCACGAGCAATTCGTGCGCTCGCATCAGGCGTATGTAGCGTATGAACTCGCTTGTCGATTGGTCGGTAAGCGCCCGCAGCTTCCTGTGAAGCTGCATGCGGCTCATTGCCATTTCTTCGCAAAACCTGTCCACGCCGAAATTCTCATCTGCTATTGATCTCTCGATTGACGCGACAGCTTTTCGAAGGAATGCATCATCGAGAGATAATACTGCAACTTCACCGGGTTTCAAGGGGACAGCTTTGCTGAATTTTTCCCGCAGTTTGCGCCGCCCCTCGATAAGGTTCTGCATCCGGGCAAGAAGCTCCTTCATGTGAAACGGTTTTGTCAGGTAATCATCGGCACCAAGTTCCAGCCCCTCGATCCTGTTTTCGGTTTCAGATCGGGCAGTTAGGAGAATGACCGGAATATGACTTGTCCGATCATCCAGCTTGAGAGCTTTGCATAACTCAAAACCATCCATGAGGGGCATCATTACATCGCTGATGACGATGTCGGGAATTGTGGTACACGCCTTCTCCAAACCTTCAACCCCATCCTGGGCTTCAATCAGGAAATACGCTGGCACCAGATACTCTCTGACGTATGCCCGCATATCAGCACTGTCTTCGACAAGTAGAGCGATAGCCTTGTGTTCGTCGAACTCCTCATTGGCAAGAATTTTTGTTCCGGACATATCGGCAGACACGAGGATTTGTGGGCTTTCCGCCGGTATGCCAGGCGATTGTGATATTTCATCTGCGCGGTACGACTCCGCAGGCAGTGTAACGGTAAACACCGATCCCCTACCCACGGTACTCTCCACTGAAATCGTTCCGTGGTGAAGCTCGACCAACTCTTTTGCCAACGCAAGCCCGATGCCCGTCCCTTCTGTTCTGCGCGATTCATCTGCCCGATAAAACCTGTCGAAGATGCGTTGGAGCTGACTTGGGGCTATCCCAATGCCGGAGTCGGAGACAATTACATTGACTGTGCGTCCGCCTCCAGTTGGTGAGGACAAGGACGTGAGGGCTATGTCAATTGTTCCCCCTTCGGGCGTGAACTTCAGCGCGTTTGAAATAAGGTTGTTCAAGATCTTCTCAGCTGCGTCCCGGTCAAAGTAGCATTCGATCTCACCTTCATTGGCAGTGAAGGAGAGCGAACACTGTCTCTGGTCGGCTAACGATTGAAACGAGTCGACGATGCGCTGCACGAACGAAACGATATTCCCTTTGCTGACGGAGAGTTTCGTCGTGCCAGCTTCAACTTTGGAAAAATCGAGAAGCTGGTTAATGAAGCCATGAAGTTTCTCAGCATTGCGACGGACCATCGTAAGTCGTGTGAGCAACCATTCATCATGAGCGCGCGATATTACCTGTTCCAGAGGTCCCAGAACAAGTGTGAGTGGGGTTCGGAACTCATGAGAAATATTCGTGAAGAATCGTGATTTGAGTCTGTCAACCTGCGCGAGACGCTCCGAGTGTTCTTGTTCGCGCCTCAACTCTTCACGCAATTGTTTTTGTTTCTCACGCCGTGTTCGTGTCGACATCCCGATCAGTAGACCAAGAAGGACAACAAGGGCAACACCAATAGGAACCATGATTCGTGGATCTTCTGTCAGCGGCAAGGTGATTGTGACGGCCGTTCGAGTCGTTCTGTATGAATCACTGACGCCAACAACCATAGACCTTGTTTGCACTTCGAACATGTAGTTCCCGGGGGTAAGATCTCTGAGGTGCACTTCGCGAACGTTGCCCCATGACGACCACGGCTGGCCGTCGAGACGGTAGCGTGTCTCGATATGGCCAGGAGGAATTTCGCCCCAGCGAGAGAACACCTGCCATCGTAGCAGGGCTGCGTCCCCGCCAGTCATGGGGAAATCCAGATATACGCGTGGAGGTGAAAGATCGAGCTCAGTAAGTCTGAGAACTGTAAGCCCTGAATGCGATCCAACAAACACTTTGTCGTCAGTTGGCAGAACCGGCCACAAGGGAGAGTTCCGAATCCCTGATGCCTCATCAAAATATTCCCAAGCTCCGTTTGAATAGACAGCAAGACCGACCGGGGTTGTG
>CAYJNF010000270.1:0-2056 GCA_964370915.1 uncultured Chitinophagales bacterium | reverse complement strand
GATCAACCTTGATCTCCAACACCCGTTCATCAATCAGACCATCATTAGTTGTGATGCGGCGGGAATGGCCGTTTGAATCCATCACACCAATAACTCCCCTGCCATCGGAGAACCAGACACTGCTTTCCCGATCAATAGCCAGAGTGAATACCTTCTCAGCAGAAAATAATTCCCTCACTGTCCAATGTCGCCATGAAGCGTTCTTCCAACAACTGAGCCCCGCGATCGTCCCGAACCAGAACGACCCGTCATTACCTTCTTCAAGTGCATACACACGACCAGCCAGCAGTCCTTCAGGGACGCCACATCTTGTGATGTTTCCATTGTCGAATATGAATGCTCCAGGCTCGCTCTCATCGCGAGCCGGTTCAAGGCTCTTTGATATACCAAGCAACCAAACCCTTCCGTCCTTGTCTAGATGCATCCTGTGAATGTGCGCATTCTCGAGTGGAGTCCGAAGACCAATCTTCATCCACCTGGAACCGTTCCATCTGTACGCTCCCTGGAAATCGGAACCGCTGCAAACCCAGATGTTGCCCTCGCGATCTTCCAAGAGTCCCGTGGCTGTATAAATGTTCCGTCCAAGTATTTGTCTTATGCTCGTCTCCCTCCCATCGCTCTTGTTCACACGCAAACCCGCGCCGGTTGCAAGCCAGAGAGAACTATCGGAAGCGAGCAGAATGTCGTTCACATAGCTGTCGGGCGATAATGTTCGGGCCGATTCAAATTGCCATCGCTCGGATGAATACCTGAACAAACGCAAACCTCGTTCAGTACACATCCAGAGATCACCGTTCTTCCGGAACTTCACCATCTCGACCTGGCGCGCCGAAGGTTGTTCGAGATCAAGCGCAGACCAATGGTCGGCGTATCGCACGAGGTAGTACCCGCTCTCGAACGCAAGCAAAGCCATTCCATTCGGTGAGATGTCGGCACTCTTGATGTCCTCTCCTTTGAGATTTGCGTTCAGAATAAATGCACCACCGGTTCTCCATTCCCACAACCCTCGTGACGAAAACGGTCTGTAGACCAGCACCAGTCCGGACTCTGACCTGTTTTCGGCAATAGCGGTATAAGAGAATGGAAAGTCCGCAGAGCGCGCGTTGAACCTTGGCTCCCACTTACCTTGTTGCCAGTTGAAGAGATACCTTCCTGCACTGAACCAAATTTTTCCACTTTGCGTGCGTCGTAGACCCGGTGGTGTTCCAGCATCAACATCATCTGGCATTGGAGCCGGTGTCAGATTGCCGTCGTTCCAAATGTCAAGTCGTTTGGGTTTCCCCCATTCTCCACGCAGGAGCAGCAACCCTCCTTCACGAAGAGGCACTGCATGTTGGACGTTGGAGATAGAGAGCCGTTCAAATCCGCTAGTGTCGCCTATGAATACAGTCGAGTCGTAAACTATCACAATCCTGTCCCGCGAGTCGGCGTAGAACGATTGGGGTTTGCTGAGGGGAACCGTAGCCGGAAACTGAACTTGATGCCAGACGTAATCATCGTACCATGCCACGCCAAGCCTCGTGAATACCCACGGAGTTCCCTGCTCAGTTTCAAGAATTGTGTATGTGTGGTTTGATGGGAGTCCGGATGTGAGATCAAACTCGACCCAACGCCATGCATCGGAAAAACGCGACGGTTGAGCCATGCAATCTACCGTGACCATAGTGTAGAGCAAGGCAAAAGCGACAGCCTGGATTTTGTTGAACCTCAGCATGTGGAACGCGGTTTCCATGATCTAGTCAAGAGATATCTTTCACCACCGTTGCCAGCGACGGCGTGAGCTATGGGGTGGACAAGTTGGAAATGGCGGTATGTGGAATGCTTGAATCTAGAAATCTAAAAGAACGACCTGGTCGGCCGAGGAAACGGGGAATTTGAGATGAGAGAAGGGCCGATTCTCCTTGAGTTAGATGAGATTCGGGAGAATCATACATAAAGGCTTACTGAAAAGCAACGTTCTGCCCGGCAACGGGTGTGCGACATGGAGTTATTGACTTTGTCAATAACCCCAGCCTTCAGAGGCTATGTGAAAACCAATCATGCAGCCCCGGCATTT
>CAYJNF010000269.1:2242-5683 GCA_964370915.1 uncultured Chitinophagales bacterium | reverse complement strand
GAGTTGAACCTCACCGATGAGCAGACATCGAAGGTGAAGGCCGTGTTTGAGGAACAGGACAAAGAAATGAAGAAGCTGTTCGAGAAATCCGAAGATGACCGCGCCGCAATGCGTGACACGATGCTGAAGAAGCGAAAGGAAACTGACCAGAAAATCAGCTCGCTCCTGAATGCCGAACAGAAGAAGAAGTTTGAAGAACTGCAGAAGCAGCGTCAGAAGAGACTCGAAGAGCGACGTCGGCGAGAAGACTCGTGACCCGACTTTCGGCTGCGCCCTAGACTTCGACATGGATCAGAGAGATTTCGATTACTATACATATGGTATTGTCCGTTGTTCCGAACTGGGCATATTAATTGTGATAGAGGATGTATGTTTCCGGCATTTTGCATTTCTTAAATTATGACAAAGAGGTTGTTCCAGATGAACTCTATGGCGGTGCGCACAGGTTGGGCTGTTGGTGTCGTTATCTTACTACTCGGCCTGTTCGCATTGCCGATACGCGTTCCGTATTCCGTTGCTGTGCCAGGAAAGGTTCTCTGTGCGAAGGAACTTGTCGTGACATTGAACACCGACGGCGGCATTGTCACCTCGGTGGTTAACCGCACTTCCGGGGTGACGCAGCAGTATGCCGTGGCACAATTCAGCCGCGGAGACGCGATGCAGTTTGTTCTTAACGGGAGCCTTGCTGCCGGATCCGCTGTGAGAGTCGGTGACACCCTCGGCGTAGTCCGGTCAAGTGAAAACGAACGGGAACTGGAGCGGCTGCGTGGAGAATTGGGCAGTGCCAGTGCATCGCTGGCATCGACCATCAGCGGCGAGAAGCAATCCGTCGTTGATGAAGCGCGACAGCAGGTGGAACACGCAAAGAAGCAAGCGGAAGAATTGAAAGCGGTGCATGCCCGCAGCAGACTTCTGTACGAACGAGGGCTGATATCGCAACAAGAGTATGAGCTTGCCGAACGACGTGCATCGGTGTCGGGTATCGACGTTGCCATTGCGGAGTCAAGACTGGAATCGGTATCGACGGGAGCGAAGAAAGAGCAGGCGGAGTTTGTACGGGCACAGATCAAGTCGCTGCAGCGCGAGATTGCTGTACTGGAAGCCCGCGAACGCGGCTACAGTCTTCTGTCGGCTGTATCGGGTGTCGTCATGCAGATGGGCGCGAGCGACACACTGCTTGTCGTTTCTGACACCACTGAGTATGTCGTGGTAATGCCCGTGCCATTGCGTGAACGCCTGAGTGTTGTGCCGTCGCAGCATGTGCGACTTGTGGCAAGCGAGATCGATGACATCCCCTCGGCGGTTATGATTGCGGTCGACAAGACCATCCACACGCTCAATGGTCAACAGGTGGTGATGGCGACGGCACAATTGGAGCGATCGGGTGGAGCGTTGTTACACGGTTTGCTTGCGCGCTGTTCCATTGACTGTGCTTCGCTGACAATAAGTGAATACATAAAGAGAAAGGTTCATTCGCTCGTGCGTTGAATGCTGATGCGCGCAAGTTTCTGGGTCAGGCATGCGATTAGAATACAAATACATCGTCCCAGTTCATTTGCTGGATGAGGTGCGGAGGGACATTCTTCCCTGGGTGACGCCTGACGCATTTGCGGCAAGGTCGGCTCAACATCAATACACCGTTCGCAGCATTTATCTCGACACTCCCCGGTTGGATGCCTATCGTGAGAAACTGGAAGGCTACAAGGAGCGGAAGAAGATTCGCATTCGTTCCTACAACCTTCAGCATGATGACTGCATTGCCTATCTCGAAATCAAAAGAAAAAGTGACCAGCGTGGAATGAAGCATCGCTCAATGGTGCGGTTTTCTCAGTTGTCCCTCCTGATGGAAACCAAAGATGTCGAGGAGTTTGTTCTTCCGGGCCAGGATTGCGACATGTCGTACGGGAATGCGCGGCGGTTTCTCTTTCATATAGTGCGTTCGTCGATGAATCCGGTCGTTCTTGTCACGTACGAGCGTGAAGCGTATGAAGGCGTGCTCGATCCTTCACTCAGGGTTACGTTCGACAAATATCTTCGCTATAAGCCGTTTCCGGGCTGGTCCGAACTGTATCATGATGGCGCACTGCGGCACGTTGCTCCCCGTTACTTCATACTCGAGGTCAAATTCAACAATGGCTTTTCCCCGTGGCTTCAGTCTGTGATTATCAGGCATAATCTCGTTCGGACGAGTGTTTCGAAGTATGGGTCGAGCATTGCGGTATGCCCCGAACTGAAACCCATGCTTCCTAAACGCTTGCACAAGCGAACGCCAATTGGCACGCGCACTCAACTAGAGGTGGTAGTCTGATGCTCCAGTATTTCCAGGGAATTGCACCTTCAGCGCTCACGCTGGGTGATTTTGTTTTGAACCTGACCGTTGCAAGCCTGTGTGGACTCCTGCACATTGCATTCTATCGCTTCGCGTACCGCGGTCCCGGCTATTCTGTTTCGTTTCTTAACTCGCTCGTGCTTCTTGCGGTGATTACTGCGTTGGTGATCATGGTAATAGGCGACAGTCTTGCGAGAGCGTTTGGGCTGGTGGGAGCGATGTCGATTATTCGTTTTCGGACGGCCGTGAAGGAAGTGATGGATATCGTACACATATTCCTCGCCCTTGCGATTGGCATGACGGCGGGCGTGGGTATGCATGGCGCTGCGTTCCTCGGAACACTCATGCTTGGGACACTGTACGTTGCCCTTGTTCGCAACAATGTCGTTGCGTCTTCGCATGAACAGTACGTCATCCAATTTGCCTACGATGCGCCGCCGGGGGAAACCAACGGGCACGAGTTGCCATACCTCTCCAGCTTGCGAAAGTATTGCCGGTACACAAAATTAGTGAACGTGAAATCGGCTGGCGATGATGATGTGGTTGAGATGTCGTATCACATCAAACCAAAACACAAAGATGGCGTTTCGGATTTGGTGCAGGAACTGAAACGCATAGCTGGTGTACGGTCTGTTGTTGTGTTCAGTGATGAAGAGCAGTTCTAGGACCGCAGGATGTGAAGGCTTCACTCCGACGCGACTCATTGAATTGTCATCGGTTCAGGAATTATCGGTCAATGGTGAATATGAAAACGACGTTCTTGGCAATCGGAATACTCACAGTGTTGCTTGGCGCGCAACGGGCACAAAGCCAAAATCCCGGCGACAGCATTTTCGCCGGAATCCAGGTCCACACCATCAATCTGCGCTTTCCGCAGGCGCGGTACTGGGATTCGCTGACTATCTACTATAATCAGGGGAATGAGCAATACATCGTTGCGCAGGCGATCATCAATGGTACTGTGTATGACAGCATCGGCGTGCGGTTGAAAGGGAATGCGCAGTACAGTCATCCCAACAACAAAAAGCCAATGCGGCTCAGCTTCGATCAATACCGGAGTGACGTTCGATGGGACGGACTGAAAGGCGTTCATCTCAATAATTGCTGGGGCG
>CAYJNF010000269.1:0-2225 GCA_964370915.1 uncultured Chitinophagales bacterium | reverse complement strand
TTCATGCGCTATAAGGTTCATCGCCACTTCTGCCGCGAGGCCGTAATTATTCCCCCGCGTGGCAACTACCCACGACTCTATATCAACGATACGCTGTTTGCGTTCTACTCACTCGTTGAGCACGTCGACAGGCGATTTCTCGGCTCACAGTACGGTGATGATGAGGGAGATCTGTTCAAGGCGGTGGACGGATTCGGCGGCGGAAATCCCCTTGTCTCCGATTTCACGTGGCAGGGCGCCGATACCAGTGCGTATCTTACGCGCTACGAACTGAAGACCGACGAATCGACAGCCGGCTGGAGAAAGCTTGTTGCACTCATCGACACGTTGAACAACAGTGCAACACCGGCAACATCACTGCCCGTCAAGATCAACCTCGTGCCATTATATCGGGCGATTGCCGCGGACAATCTCTTTGCGAATCTTGATTCGTACATCAACAGCGGACGGAATTTCTATTTCTATTTCCGTCCGACAACGGAAAAAATGGAATGGATTGTCTGGGATACGGGACTGAGTTTCGGGGCCTTCACCGGAGGTGTTTCCAACCTCACAAATCTCAGCCTTACCTATGTTGTGAATGCTGCATCCCGGCCATTGGTTGGAAAGATCATGAACACGCCCGCGCTCAAAAATACATACTTGCAGACGTACTGTTCCATTTACAAAGGGTACTTCTCATCGTCCCGGCTTTTTCCGCACATCGACAGCATAGCGAACGTAATTCGCACTCATGTTACCGCTGATCCCCGAAAGATGTACACGGTCCAGCAGTTTGAGACAAACATCGTCAGCGACATCAACGCGGGGGGCGGCGGCGGAACGCTCAAGCCGGGTCTGAAGTCCTTTATCAACGCGCGGCAAACAAATGTTCAGAACCAACTCACCACGCTCGGCATATCGTGCGGACAGCAGTTGAGTGCGGGAGACATTGTGGTCAACGAGTTCATGGCGGATAACGATTCCATAACCGATCCTGCCGGCGAGACGGACGATTGGATCGAACTGTACAACAATACGAGTCAAACCATAAACCTTGGCGGTCTGTACCTGTCGGACAATTTCTCGTCACCCACAAAATGGCAATTCCCGGCGGGAACGGCGGTCGCCGCCAACAGCTATTTGATAGTGTGGGCTGATCAAGATACGGGACAGACAGGGCTGCACGCTGCGTTCGCGCTCTCGGCCTCCGGTGAACGAATCGTGCTTTCGAATCCAGATTTGACGATTGTTGATTCGTTGACGTTTGGTGTACAAATCACGAATCGTTCAATGTCGCGCATGCCCAATGGCACGGGGCAATTTGTCCAGGCCGCGGTGACGTTCAATGCCTTTAATGGAACAACGGAAGTTGCGGCGCAAACGCGGGAGAATGTGCCCACCAGGTTTTCGTTGGAGCAGAACTATCCGAATCCCTTCAATCCAGCCACGACAATCCGGTTTGGAATTCCCGTTTCCGGTTTTGTCTCGCTCAAAGTGTATAACACGCTTGGACAAGAAGTGGCTACACTGGTGGATGAGCGAAAAGTTGCAGGAAGCTACTCAATTACCTTTGATGCCGCACGCCTGCCAAGTGGATTCTACTTCTACAAAATGACGGCAGAGAGTTTTGTGAGTGTCAGGAAATTGATTGTGCTCAAATGAGAAGCGAGAGGTGCAGCCGAAAACCCCGGCAAAAGAAAAAATAACCGCCCGACGAGTCGAGTCATCGACCATGACCTGCCCGCCGCACCAAGAGCAGTGCTTTGGGAAGGCGGGCGCCAAGAAAAGATTTCGAAGTCGGCACGGAACAACGGAATTTCATCTCCGTGCCTTGGCATCTTGGCGGTGAAGATTTTTTCCCTGGGATTTTCGTCCGTACTTCTGGGAACGCATCCGAAAAGCTTGAATCTCTGTGCCTCAGCCTCTCGGCGGTGTTCTTTAGGAAAACCGCGGAGGAGCGAAGACACTGAGAAGAACAATATCCTTTAGAAAGATCATCTCTTCGGTTCAGCATCTTTAGCGATATCCACATTCATTCCCCTTGTTTTTCCTCGGCGACTCCGCTACCTTTCTACTGACAGATCCGTAGCAGCGATCAACGATGATTGTTAAGACCATTCGTACAAAAATAGTCTGGACCTTTGGGCTTCTGTTTGGCTTGAGTATCACCGCCAGCTTCTGGTCCATCTACAACTTCTATGCGCTGGGAACAACCGTGGCGACTATTCTGCGCGAGAATTACC
>CAYJNF010000268.1:0-5702 GCA_964370915.1 uncultured Chitinophagales bacterium | reverse complement strand
GCACTTCGGCTGAGTGCGCTCTGCACCCGAAGGCCATGGTGAATAGGCAAGCGCCTTCAGCGCAAGGCGCGCAACATCCTTTTCCTTCGCTCGCTCAAGAACTCTCGGCCCAAACTTTCCCTGACTATAGCAGACAATATTGAATGGAAAAAGTATCGAATCAAAGTCAAACCGCTCCATCATGTCGAGTGCCGCTTCTTCCGAATGCGCGGAGAAACCGATGTAACGAATCCGTCCTGCATTGCGGGCTTTCAGAAACGTCTCAAGGGCGCCGCCTTTCGAAAAAACCTTTTCAACCTCATCAAGCGTTGTCACAGCGTGAAACTGATAAAGGTCGAAATGGTCCGTACGCATCCACCGCAATGATTGCTCCAACTCCTGTTCTGCGCCCCTCGCATCACGACGCATGGTTTTGCATGCGAGAAACGAATTCTGGCGATACGGTTTCAGCGCCGGCCCGAGTTTCTGTTCCGCCTCGCCGTCGCCATACGACGGTGCAACATCAAAATAATTCACTCCGCGGTCGACCGCTTCTGCGACGACATTTGCACACTCCTTAGCAGATTGGTTGAGACAGACAATTCCGCCAAACCCGACAATCGAGAGCATGTCGTCGTTCTTGTATTTCCTCTTGGAAATTGGTGTACCCGATTGACTCTTCACGGTTGACTCCAGCAGTTGTTGCGCACCCACTTGCACGACGGCACCCAGGGAGAGTGCTGAATATAGAAAGTCACGACGTTTCATCCGTTCGGCTGAATGATGCTTTTGATAGTCTTCCCCTCGCGCTGATACCGCAGCGCCTCGTGCACGCCATCAAGCGGAAACTTATCCAGCTGAAATGCATCGACTCGGACTCTTCCCGATTGCAGCATCGCAATCGAGCGGTCGAACGTGTGCGGATTGACATATGACCCGACAATTGTCAGCTCTTTGAAATATATTTTGTTCGGTTCGATAGAAATCGTTTCCCCAATGGGACAGACGCCGAAGAATTCCACCGTGCCGCCGCGGCGCGCAAGGTCAAGCGCGGCTTGTGCCGTCAGCGGTTTGCCGACACACTCAATCACCACATCGGCCCCGACTTTTGTCAAATCCATAACTACGGACTGAACATCCGCTTCGATTGGATTCAGGACGACATCCGCGCCAAGCCCGGCTGCGAGTTTGCGTTTGTAGTCAAGAGGCTCAACAACAATGATGCGGGCCGCTCCGGCATTACGTGCAAGCTGCACCATAATCAATCCAATCGTCCCGCCGCCGAGAATAACAACGGTGTCGCCTGTTTTGATCCTCGCCAAATCAATTCCATGAATCGCGCACGACACAGGCTCGATGAACGCGCTCAATTCATGCGCCATTGCCTGTGGCAGCGAGTAGATTTGCTTGACGGGAACGATGCTGTACTCTGCCATCCCGCCATCTATGTCAACACCGAGCGCACAGAGTTTGTCGCAGAGATGAACAAGCCCGCGTCTGCAGAAGAAACACGCGCCGCACGAAATATTCGGGTCAACGCCAACATGTTGTCCGACAACAATGTCGGCAACTCCATTTCCAACGTCCGTAACAATGCCCACATACTCATGACCCAAAACAACCGGCGGCGTCGAGCGCGATGTTCCCTCTACAATGTGAACGTCCGTGCCGCAGATTCCGCACGCCTGAACCTGCACAAGCACTTCGCCCTCATTCAAAGCCCGTAACGACTTCGTGATGACATTCAGGACGTTGGGCTTTTCAAATTGTGCGACTTTCATTGACCTTCTTTCTATCCATCACTATGGAAGCCACCAACTTTCAGAAACGGACTTCAATCGTCTGTTGCTTTCCCGAGCCAACAAAAACTATCTGAGTGCTTTTCACTCCATCGGCTTCCGTTTGCGCTTTGGCATCAGAGTGAACATCTCCATCAATCAAAACTCTCTGTGGTGCAACAGGCCCAACAACAATAGCTATGGTTTTGTGTCCCCTGAAAGATGAAACGACAAACTTTAACGACTTCTGCTTTTGATCGAAACCCGCCGACAAAAGCCTCACATTCACATTTTCAAGATACGGCGTTGCAGGATTTCCGAACTTCACATCAACCTTCGTTGCAGCTTGTGCATCCATCGGAAGAACGAACGAAGGAACGGCTTTCCCATCAATCACGCATGATTGAAGGTACTTTCCCTTTCCACTCACGGAGACATTCTTCAACTTCCCGAAAGCCAGCGAATAGGTTGCCGATTCGGATAAGGCAGGCAAAGGCCCTACGAACGAAACATTCCACTCATTCTCTTTCACCCCAAACAGCTGATACAACGTGTAGAGATAAAATCCGCCGGCCCAGAGAAACGACGGTTTATCTATCTTGCCAAACTCTCTCGACGATGGGTCCGAGTAGCGATACTCATACATCGCGGGAATTCCCATCGGGCTTCGGGTGACGCCATCGAGCGTCATTGTTGTCTTTACGAACTGCACGCCATCGTCCACCCTCCCGACATTCTTCAGCGCAAGCGCGTACCACGCGTTGTTGTGTGGCCACACACCGCCGTTGATATAGTAATACGGCTGCCCGGCTTCGTCGCCGGCGAACTTGAAGAACGCGATGGATTCTCTGGTATGGAAATCCGCAGGCATCGCAGCCCGAACACCAATTCCCGGCGCAACCAGTTCCTTCGTTGCGGTTGCCACCAACTCTCCCGCCTTGTCATCTGACAAAAGTCCAAACGCTGGCGCGAGCAGTGAACCCATATAGAAATGAGTGTCCTTCGTCTCCCCGTTCCAGTTCATCAGATACTTTGCATTCGTATCCCACAATTTCTCCTGCAGCGCCGTCTGCATCGCATCGGCAAGGCGTTCGTACTCAGCAAGATTTGAGTCCTTCTTGAGCGTCGCACTCATGAACGCAACATCACGTAGCGCCCTGATTGTGAGAATCGTGATGTACGAGCGGGGTCCCTCGATATGCCCGATGTCCCACCAGTCGGGACGAAACGCGTACATCAGATTGTCATCTTTCTTCTGCTTGAGAATTTCTTCGAGGCTCTTCTTCACAAGAGGATAGAGGACCGTAGCGGTTGAATCATCCATCGAATGCCGCAGGTAGCTCGCGCTGACGAGGATGAACCAGAGGTGATTCCAATTGTCCGGTGTGCAATACTCCGTCTTGAATCCGTCATCCCGCCAATAGTACGCGTGAGGAATAATTCCATCCTTTGCCAGTGAAGCGACGTACAACAAATCCTTCTTCACACGCGGCAAATCAAAGTTTACAGCTGCGAGATTCGTCATGAGAACATCATGCGTAAAGAAGAAGTTGTACTCAGCCGGACAGGGCATCGGAACAATGTGTCCGTCAATGTAGTGGGCGTTCGTCGTGAGTAGAGCGCGAGCCCACGTCGCCGAGCGGTCAAGCCATGTATCACCTGTCATGAACGATGCTTCGGTTTGTGCCTTCCGGTGAATAAAACTATCGTACGCTGCAATCTCATTGCGCCATGACGTTTTGAGATGTCTCAGTTTCTCGTTTACTTGAGATTTGCGGCAACTCCCGATGATTTGAACGACCTGAAGTGAATCGTTGGGCTGGAGTGTTTGTTTGTAAACGAAAGCTGCGACCGGAACTCCTTTTCGGCCTGAAGGAAAGGTTTTTTCTTGAAGCCTTGCTGACGACGTAATCCAGCTCGATGAACCGGAATCGGAGACAACAATCTCATTGCTGCTTGTGGTCCATTGGGCTGGTGTAGCCCCAACATTCTGGACAAAGCATGTTGCCTGCTGAGTGTCGAGGTCATCGAAATGCGCAAGCACCGCGTTCGTTGAAGCATCGAATTCAGTGAGCGCTGAATCTTTTCGTGCAAACGTCTGGCAAGTCCGAAGCGAGAGTCGCAGATGTGTGTATGCAGATATCGTTGCCGGTTTTGCAGAAGTGTTCGTTATCTTCATTGTGAAGGCCATCGCCGGTTCGTTCAAACAGAACTCATAACTCATCGAATACTTCACGCCGGCTTCTTCCATGTCAAACTTCACTTTGTGTGGACTCAGCGTATACGCCCACGGTTCTTTGCCGAGCCAATGCTTCGGTCCGTCGTTCGTCTGGATGCCGACAACCATCGGCTGCGAATCCTCGCGCTTCCAGTAATCCGTGCTCACATCAATACTGTTCGCAACCGGGTAGTAGAAGCTGATGCGCGACGGCAACGGATGGCTCCTATGAAACTCGGCCCCGGCAAATCTTCCGCCGACCTCGACTTGCCCATACTTGCCATCGAAGAAGCACGAGAGCGGGTCGGAAGAATGCGTTTGCCCAACGGCACAAACGACAGCAACACAGCAAAAACCGCACAGCACGAATGAGCGAATCATGCAGATGCAATCACTCCCTTCATTCCACGAGCAGACTCAGATGTGTTGGGGAACCTGAACAACAGCGCTTCTCCCGCTTTCAACGTCACCTCTTGCCACTTCGCACCTTGCGCGTGTTCAATCAACGCTCGTCCCTTGACGGCCTCATCAGCAGCAACGAACAGCACAGTCTCTTCACCAAGAGCGAGGCCGAGCGTGAAGATGTTCGGATTGTTCGACGTTGTGTTTACCAGCTTTCCAACTTTGGTTGGATAAGAACTTTTCACTTCATGCGTTGCGAACAGTGTTCCTTCAAAAAGAAACGCGCTGATGCGCTCGCTCTTATACAAGAGATGGTTCACGGCAATCCACTTCCACGTTGAAGGAATGGCGGGATTGATTTCCAATCCATCAAGTGTTGGCTGCGCGCCTAACAAACCTTCGACGCCGAGCCACAGATACGTTGGCGGCATCCACGGACTCATCGTCATGCCGCGGCTCTCGAACGTTTCGCCGTGCAGCCGCTCGGGAAATTCTCCTGGCACGACGTTGACAAAATCCTTCGGCTTCTTCGCTTCACTGAGCCGGAATGTGTTCAGCAAGCCTTCGATAAGTTTTTCTGGATGTTCTCTGCGCAGGCAATAGGCCGTCCACGCGGTGAGGTTGTGCCAAACGCCCCCGACAAGTTGATAGCCGAAGTCCGGGTCGTAATTGGTTTCCGTCGGACTGACAGTGCGCGTGCCGTAGGGTGTCCAGAATTCTTCGCCTGCAAGTCGTTCAAGAATGCGTTTGCGCATTTCATCTTCCGCAACATCAAACATCACCGGAAAAATCAAATCGCCCGTAACGTCATGATGACGAACGTCGTCATTGTCCAGATTCAGCAAGTACAATCCTGTCTTCTCAGACACCAGCGTCGAGTTGATTGTCTGTTTCAACTCCGTGGCAGACTGGTTGTACAAACTTGCATCAACGTCATTGCCAAGCTTCGAGGCAACATTCGCGAGAAGCCGCAGCGCATAGTAGCACTCGACATTAATTTCCGTGACAGCGCCAGTAAGGTTGTAGTCGTCAATGATGTTGCGCCAACTGCAAATGCCCCACACGTTTGTTCCATCGGCATAGCAGCGAACAAGCCCGCCTTTTCTCTGCGAGAGAATGTAATCGCATGCCCGCTTCATCAGCGGGTATGCATCGCGCAGAAACGATTCATCGCCGCAGGTAATTGCATGATGATACAAGCCGTACACATACAGCGGCGTGTCGTCGTTGATGTTCAGCTTGTAGTCGTGTTGCTCCGGGGTCTCCTCGTTGGCACGAATGAACTCGGTCAGCTTGCCGTCGTTGTGAAACGCATACTTCTCAGC
>CAYJNF010000267.1:0-5713 GCA_964370915.1 uncultured Chitinophagales bacterium | reverse complement strand
GATCATGCCAGCGAGGAAGACCAGCGAGGCAAACACGCCACTCATTCCGACAACGAGCAACAGAAGACTTTCAAAGAAATTTTCCATTCGATTTCCTGCTAGAGTGGAATCAGTCCGTGTTTCTTCTGTGGCCGCAGATCGCGCTTGCTGCGCAGCGATTCGAGAGCAACGGAAAGATACGCACGGGTCTTCTTAGGTTCGATGACCGAATCCACCATTCCCTTTCCCGCCGCCATGTATGGCGTGGAAAACTCTTCCTGATACTTCTCGATCAGTTCCCGTCGTTTTACTTTTGGCTCCGGCGCATTCTTGATCTCGTTCTTGAACAAAACACTTACCGCGCCTTCGGCGCCCATCACAGCGATTTCTGCCGTTGGCCAGGCGGCAACCCTGTCAGCACCGAGGCTCTTCGCACACATTGCGAGGTACGCGCCGCCATATGCTTTGCGGATGACAATGGAAATTTTCGGTACGGTTGCTGCGGAGAATGAGAACAGCATCTTTGCCCCGTGGCGGATGATGCCGCCGAATTCCTGCTCAACGCCGGGCAGGAAGCCGGGCACGTCCACAAAACTCACAAGCGGAATATTGAACGCATTGCAGAAGCGAATGAACCGTGAAGCTTTGTCCGACGCGTCAATATCGATGGCGCCGAATTTCTCCATCGGCTGGTTCGCTACAACACCAACAACTCGTCCGTTCATCCGAGCAAAAGCAACGATAATGTTCTTTGCGTAGTGGCTGTGCACTTCGAAGATCGTGTCCGGATCGAACACACGATGGAGAATGTCGAACATGTTATAAGGATCGCGTGAATCATCGGGGACAATCCGGTTCAACTCTTCGTCTTCAATCATCAACAGCTCGCCTGTGCTGTGAGACGGCGGATCTTCGGTGTTGTTGGCAGGAAGATAGCTCAACAGAGTCTGCGCAATCTCAATTGCGTCGGCATCATCCCGCGCAATGAAATGCACGTTGCCGCTGGTGGCTGCCTGCACATACGCTCCACCAAGGGCCTCAGCAGTGATCTCTTCTCCCGTCGCCTGTTTGATCACTTCAGGTCCGGCAATGAACATCTGTCCCGTGTCCTTGACCATGATGATGAAGTCCATGAGGGCAGGCGAATACGCTGCACCACCCGCGCATGGGCCGGCGATAATTGAAATCTGCGGCACGACACCCGAAAGCAGTGTATTGTAATAAAAGATCCGTCCGTAGCCGCGAAGGGAATCAACGCCTTCCTGTATGCGGGCACCACCGCTATCATTGATCGCGATGTATGGCGCACCTGCCTTCAATGCCATGTCCATGATTTCGCATATCTTCCTTGCATGCATCCACCCAACGCTGCCACCCATCACGGTAAAATCCTGCGATGACGCGTACACAAGTCGTCCACCAATCGCACCAAGTCCCGTAACGACGCCGTCCGCCGGCAAATCCTTTCCTGCCATGCCAAATGACGTTGCCCCATGACGGATGAAGCGAAACAATTCATCATAGAAACCATTGTCATACAGCAAGTGCAGTCGTTCATGCGCAGTCATTTTATTGAGCTTGTGTTGCGCTTCGAGTTTTTCCTTGCCGCCGCCGAGGTTTACCTGCGCATTCTTCTGTTTTAACAGTTCCAGTTTTTCAGCTACAGTAGTCATATCCTTCTCTCGTCTTGTGTATTCACTGATCACGATGAGTTCTTTGGGAGCAACCCATCGGGCAACATCATCTCACGGCTTAGTGCAAAGCTCGGTAAGAACTCCTCCCGTGGATCTTGGGTGAAGAAAAGCGATATGCAATCCTTCTGCTCCCAAGCGCGGAGTTTTGTCGATGAGCTGCACACCTTTCGCTTCTGCTTCGGTCAATGCCTCTTGAAGCTTGTCAACAGCAAACGCGATGTGATGAATCCCTTCTCCCCTTTTCTCAATGAACTTTCCGATGGGACCTTCAGGGTCGATTGTCTCCAGCAACTCAAGTTTGGTCTGGCCAACCATGAAGAACGCAGTCTTCACGTTCTGATCCTTCACCTCCTCAACGGCATAACATTTCAATCCAAGAATCTTTTCGTAATACGTGATCGATACCTCAAGATCCCTGACGGCAATCCCAACGTGTTCGATGTGCGATATTGTCATGAGACGACGTTCGTTCTGGGGGTTCGATGTTGTTGAATAGTTCACCTGCAAGAATCGACAAAGGAAGATGCATATCTTCGGTCAACATTCATACCAAGAGAACTTTGGGGATTTGCAGGTTGTATGCAAGATGAGCTGCCGGATTTCTTATGAATGAGAAATTGGGGCGACGGATTTGGAAATGAGACCCTTCGTGTAATCAATACTGAAGGCAACGCAATTCATACCACGACAATATTTCAGTCAATACCAGACAACAAAATGACCCTGATTCTATACGAACACCATTCGTCTGCATAAAGAATATTGTCTTTGCATGTGGCAGATCATTTCGCAAGGACCATCTTCTGCGTTTCAGAGAGTGAGCCTGACGTTAACCGACAATAGTATACGCCGCTTGAGAGTGCACTTGCGTCGAATCGCACCGAGTACGTTCCCGATTTCCGTTCTTCGTTCACAAGCGTCGCGACTTCTCGACCGAGAAGATCGTACACTTTGAGAATTGTCAATTGTGAATTGCCTGCCCGTCCGGCAGGCGGGGTAATTGAGAATCGAAGAGTCGTGACCGGATTGAAGGGGTTCGGATAATTCGGTTCGAGATGAAATTTCTCGGGCAGGTCGGCAATCGTTTCCGTCACGCCCACGATCACCTCATTCAATGCACGACGCCACACTCCTCCGCCTTGGCTTCCCGCGAGGAGATTGGTTCCAGCGACGACAAGCGAGTAGACTCGTTGTGTCGTCAACCCTGTTCTCACTGGCCACCAACTGTTGCCACTATTTGCCGTGCTGTACACACCGGCATCGGTTGCAGCAAACAGGTTTGTGCCGCTGGCGGTGAGCGAATACACGTTGGACACCGGAAGGCCATTCGTCGCGGCAATCCAGTTTGTGCCATTGTTTGTCGAGCGATACACTGCGGTGCCCGTACCAGCGTACAATGCTGATCCCATCGCCGCAAGACACAACACATTGTTGTTGATCAACCCGGTACTGACATTCGTCCAGTTCACTCCGCTGTTAGTAGAACGATACACTCCCCCGGCTAGTGCACCAACATACACCGTCGTTCCTGAGACGAGCAACGATGTCATGTTGCGGGGCGTCAGTCCCGTATTCGATGAAACCCAATTCGTGCCGTTGTTGGAAGAGCGGTACACACCGCTGCCGTTTGTCGCGGCAAGAAGGTTCGTTCCGGCAATCCCGAGTGCGGCAACATCGGTGTTCGCAAGACCGCTAATTCTCAGGTTCCAATTCGTTCCATTGTCAGTTGAGAAGAACACTCCGCCGCGGGTCGCGGTAAAGACATTCGCGCCGCTGAACGCGAATCCGGTCACATTCAAATTGGTAAGACTATCGCGATTGACTTGATCCCAGTCGACTCCACCATTCGTTGAATAGTACACCCCATCACCGTAAAGTCCAGCAAAGATCTCATTTGCCGTGCGGGCTGCAAGTGTGAGAACGTCGCTTGTCGAGAGTCCCATGTTCGCGCTCCGCCACGGAAGGACTCCGTTTTGCATCACATACACCCCTTCCCGAATTCCAGCAAACATATTCGTCCCCGACGCGCAGATTGCAAGGACGTTTGAGTTAGGCAATCCGGCGTCAATCGATGTCCAAGTTGTTCCGTTGTTGGTGGAGTGATAGAGATTGCCAAACGTTCCGGCGAACAATGCAGTACCGCTTACCGCAAGTACGGAGGCAAGTGTGTCCGTCATACCGGTAATTGATTGGGTCCAATTCGTTCCGTTGTTTGTCGAGCGGTAGACTCCGCGCAGCGCTGTGCCGGCGAAGAGTGTTGTGCCAACAACGGCGAGCGAGCGAATGTTGGTATTGCCCAGCCCGGTTGACGCGGCTGTCCACGTCGTTCCGAGATTTGTTGAGCGATAGACGCCCGCGCCGGCCGTTCCCGCAAAGAGCGTTGCGCCGCTTACGGTGAGACATTGCACATACGGATACGTGAGCAGCGAATCGGATCGATCCCAGGTAGTGCCATTGTTCGTCGTTCGATACACACCATCAAGAGTGCCGACGTAAAGTGTCGTTCCGATGACGGCAAGAGCCTTCACATCCAGGACGGGCAACCCGTTGTTCGCGGCAGTCCATGTCGTCCCAAAGTCGGTTGATGAAAAGACGCCACCGGCTGTTCCCGCAAACAATGCAGCGTCTTTTCGGATAAGTGCATTCACAAACGTGTTGGTGAGACCGATCGAAGACGGACTCCACGATGCACCACCGTTTGTAGTAAGAAACACACCGCCGGGCGTGCCTGCGAACATCAATGGTCCGTCAGCGAGCAACGCGTTGATTTGGCGTCCGCCGGGGCCATTCGTTTGCTGCCATTGGGCGTTGGCGTGAAGAGGAATGCCGAACCAAAGCGACAGAGCAACAAACAGCGCAGCAAGTCTCATGAGCAACTCCTCGACGGTTTTCAATGAACGCGTCATTGTGTGTCCAAACATGGAGAAGAATAAGAGAAGCAGCAACAGAAAAATCTACGACAATCAAGCCTTCGTTGTCTTGAAGACTTTGAACGCCTTGTGATTCGACTTGAGAAGGTCCGCCAAAACCTTCGTATCAACATCTGCAAGTTTCTTGAACCTGATACAACTTCTGCCAATGCTTGCTTTGGGAAGCTTTGACTTATATGATTCGGCGATGTAGCTGTTGCCGTCGGTCATGCAGGCATAGAGGGAGATGTAATTCTTCTGACTGGCAAGGGCTACCGAACACCAATCACCTTCCCTGCCGCTCGCATACGTGTAATGAAATTTGCCATACCCGAGCATCCCGGACATCATTGCCGGTTTCAGTCGCGTCACTTTCTGTATCAATTTGTTGAGTGATGTCAGTTCACTCTTTCGCGGTTCAGCCAGAGAGCTGATGTACTCGCGAGGCGTCGCAGCTTTCGTGTTGCCTTTCATGTGTGCTTTCAGGGGAACGTTATGTGAATTAACTGCTCGGTTTACTTCTATCGGATGAGAGCCATTATTTTTGTTACAGTAAGTTCTCTGGTTTGGAGGCAATACAAATAGACTCCAGCGGATAAATCCCCGGCATCAAACACGCGTGTATACGTCCCATCAGAAAGAAATCCGTTCACTAGTGATGCAACCTCACGGCCAAGCACATCAAAAACCTTAAGCGTTACGAAGGTGGAATACGGAATCTGGAATCTGATCGTTGAACTTGGGTTGAACGGATTGGGATAGTTCTGCTCCAATACAAATGTCGATTGCTGGTCATCCCGGTTAACGGCAGTCGCAGGCCCGGTGAGTTTGTAGATGCGACCGGTGGAACTGTACGAACAACAATACAACTCATTACTCTCATCAACTCCAAATGTTGAGATGGGAAAGGACTCATCGGAGATCAACTGCGCCGTCGCAGAGCCGCCGCCGCCGTAGGTCAGCAGCCAATTTTTCCCGGATCCGTAATCACCGCAGATGTACTTGCCTCGAAGCGACGGGATCGCACTTCCACGATACACGTAGCCGCCGGTTACCGCGATATCGGACCCGGCGTTGGGATAATCCCATATCGGGTGAATCAACCCGGCGGAGTCCTGACACGTTGGGTTG
>CAYJNF010000266.1:0-5717 GCA_964370915.1 uncultured Chitinophagales bacterium | reverse complement strand
AACCAATATTGCCGCTCATCCGTGAAGCCAATCCTCTCGCTGCGCGGCTTGGGTGATAGCCCAGTTCCTTGATTACCCGCAGAACCTTGGTCCGCGTTTCTTCGCTTGCATATCCGTTCTTGTTGATGACGAGAGAGACAGTCGAAAGCGATAAGCCAGCCTTCTTTGCAACGTCCCGTATGGTAGGCCTCTTGCTCATGAGCATGCAAACATCGAATCGTTTTTATGCTCAGCATACATAGAAAAGAAGAACATTCAAGAAATATAAGGGAAATGAGCGTATTATTATCGAAACGCTTCGATAAAATACTACATGAAAGCTAAGATGTCAAGATCTAAATGGAATTATTTTCGAGAGAGGAATTATCCTCTTTAGCGATGTATTTTAGGTCGTACTCTCTTTTTCACAGTCGCCTTTTTCACCGGCTTCTGGTTTGCCTTCATCTGTTTGTTCAGTGCCTTCTGCATTTCGATGAGCTTACTGTTGGATGTTTTCAATTGTTCGACAGTTCGCTTAAACAGATCCACCTGCTGTTTGGCTTCCTCTTTGGCAATCCCGTATTTTTCCTGAAGCCGTCCTACAAGCTCTTCATACTTCCCGGCTATAGCTGCGAGCTCATCGTTCATCATTTTTCCCCAGCGGTGCACTGCTCTTCCTCTCCCCTGTTTCCACTGCCCTTCAAGTCGATCCCAGCTCATCGTGCAATTCCTTTCAGATAGTCAACAGCACCTCGCAAGTTCGGTCCTCAACGGCGGGACTATATTCGTATGGAATGTGAATCAGTATACCAAAGAATGTTCAGGAAGGAAATCAATCTAAAGGATGAAAAAGGAGTTAGTCCTTTTGGGGGGATGCGATAGCGCATCATTCAATATGTAGGTCCTTGATTAGCCTGGCGGCTGAGAGCTGGGTCCGTTCATCGCTTGCGAGAAGAACGGGCAATGCCGCCACCACCCGGAATTCCGCAAGCGCTTCCCGTTCACGATCCTGTTGTATATAGAGATCACCCAATTCGAAGTGGTGCCGAATGACATTGGGCGCCAGGGCTATGGCTTTTCTCAGCGCGGCCTCTGACTCCTCGTACCCGCCATCCGGCAGTTTGCCGAGAAAGACAGCTGCCAACTGACGTTCAATCCAGCTTACATTTCCCAGTGCCATATAGAACGAACCGAGAATTGAATGTGCAATATCATCGGCGGGATTGAGTGTGATGCTGCACTCGAGTTCCTTTTTGATCTCGTAACAAAGTCTGATCTTCGTTTTGCTACCTTCGAACATGGCAATGTTCCCGAGCGCTGCGGCCCGCCAGGTGTGGCCTTCCGACTTCGTGGAATCTGAATAGATGCACCGACGGGCAAACACCTCCGCCTGACGGTATAGAGTGAGTTTCTGTTCCTGCGGAGCAACATCGGCCATGCAGACGTAGACACGCGCCAGTCTCCAGAGTACGTCCGCAGAATCAGTTATTGAACTGAGTGCGGAATCATAGATGGCTTCAGCAAGCGGATAATTGATGCGGGAAAATTCCTGATCCCCTCGCTCCAGGGATGGTGGCAGGGACGCCGGACTAACGAAAAGAAGTAACCCGATGAAAGCGTTCATCATAGAGAGAGAATAAAATGTGATCGGCTGGCGCGCCCGTGAAGTCCCAACATCATCACTTCACGTAAGAACAGTTTTTTTGAAATCCCAGTGTTAAGGCTGCTGAATCTACACAACAACGCGTCAGCCGATGTTAATGTCATTCCAACACTTCAATTCTCTTCTACTTCCCTTCTGCAAGAAGATGCGTGAGAAATCGGATGCCATTCACCCACTCGAATAACCACACTTCAACCCACTTCAGCGGATTCCAGACATGAAGATACCATTGCCGCCACACACGCTGAACGTACGACCGCGTGTACGCCCCGGCGAACGGGTTGTGCTTCTTGAGCCAGAGCCGAGCAAGAGAAGGAACAATCACCTCCGGCATGTCGTCACGGAGTTTTCTGTAGAAGACTGCAAGTTCTCGTGCAGTCAAGTCGCGCCAGTCGATGACGTCCTGCTTTGTGTTCGCGATCAACTCGTTCAGAGCATCCTCGATCTTACTCTTCGGTCGACTGCGAAGCCAGACCTCTTCGAGCAAGAAGAAGAGCTTCACCAGCCCCCAGAGTCTCCTGATGATCGTCATGCCTCGGTTCCACCAGAACGGAACAAATCCCTCGCGGGCGAAACCGGAACGCCGATCATCGCGATGTCGCATGGTCCAGAAGCCGCAATTCATCGGATGCAAACGCTCAACGCGGGACGCGTACAAATACGCGGCAAAGAAAAAGAGTCTGTTCCAATAGTACGACCAATCGTGCCGCCACATCTTGAGCACGTTGACCATGTGTTCGACCGAATAAAACTGATCCCACGCCTGTCTGTAGGTGTCCATCAACTCATCACGCGTCATGCGCTCGGGGGCCACAGCAACGTGCGCTGAGTCGTAGGTGTTGAAATCCGTGTCCATCCACCGGCGCTCACGCCACCATCGCTGATGATCTTTCGACCCGGGCAGCGGCGACAGGATGTAGAATGAGGCGGAATCAAATCCAATGCGCTGAAGCTCCGCAACATCGTCCTTGACGCTCGCCGTTGTATCGAAGGGAAGCGCCAAAATGTATCCGGCGTGACACGCGATTCCGAGCGTGTGAAGATGTGCCGCAAGGTCTTTGTACTCTGAAACCTGATTCTGGAATTTTCCTTGCGAACGCAGATTATCGCGATTCACACTCTCCACCCCGAAGAACACCTGGTTGCACCCTGCACGGGCGGCCAGCACAAAGAAATCGCCGGGAGGTATCTTGCGTGCGGCAAGATCGCTCTGCATCATGAACGTAAATGGAATGTTTTCTTCTTCGCGTAAATGAGTGAGCCCTGCAAACAGCTCACGCCAGCGCGGGTTACGCGCGATATTGTCATCGGTAAAGAAGCTGTGAACGATTCCGGCTTCATGATAGTTGCGCCGGACAAATTCAACCACCTGCTCGGGTTCCCGGCAGCGCATCGTTCGCCCTTGCACGTTGATGATTGTGCAGAAGTCGCATGTGAAGACACAACCGCGTCCGGTATCGATGGTGCTGTACGGCGATGCAAACCCTTTGAGATCCTCTTTTGTGAGCCGGGGTGTAGGTATATTGGAAAGATCGGGAGTCGGATTCAGAAAATTGTAGAGCGGTTCTGCACGTTCCTTGAGCACATCTTCCACAATCGCGGGCAAACGTTCTCCCTCCACCTCGCCGGCGACAAGCGTAATTCCTTTGCACATTGCAGTTCTGAGATCCGCCGTAAGGCCAACCATTGCCAGCATGCCGCTGACATGAAATCCCCCGATCAAGACTGGAATGTTGTGCGGCAGAAACCACGACGCGATATCCTGCGCCCGGGGAAATTGATTCGATTGAACACCGACGATCATGACGATATTCTTCACGCCGGGTTCGGTGGATCGCCTGATAATTTCGTGAACTGGCACCCGTTGAATCGCCTCGTCGATCAATCGGACGTTGAGCGGCAAACCTGTGAAGAACGGATAACTCACCAGATCGCGTGCCAGCGTACCCATCTGCGTCAGCGTGTTGCTGCGAATGACGCCGACCTTCATCTGGATCGGATATCCGTCATCGGTGTAGTTTGTTGCGCGGATGAGTGTTATTTCCAACTGACGAATGCCGCACGAACGGGCGGTATCGCGGCATTCCATTTCTTCCATAGCAGGGGCAACACGCATAGCTGTTTCTTCCCTCCAAAGAATTTCACGAAAATTCTCTAATGTGAACCTACCCATAGCAGGAGCAAAGGTGAATAACCCAAAGGAGGGGAAAGAGGACCGGTCCTTTGGGTTTAGTGAACGCTGCCCCGTACCAATGCAAACGCAATATACCGGCAATTGAATCCCTTGCTTGCATGTTGACTAAAAAAACCAAGTGATATTTGTTGATGATGGCAAAGCACACGCCTTCGAAATCAAAGTCCACTATTTGTTTCGTTCGACGAATTGACTATGTTCGATTGACGGCTTGCCGGCTGGAGATCTACCGTTGAACGCCATCAAAGGAAGCTGGCAGCAAGTGAACTGCGGATACAACGATCGGAAGTCGGATGAGCAAACAAATCCGCCATGACGTAAGGATCCATCTTATCGATGGCACGTACGAACTGTTCCGCAACTACTTTGGTGCACCCAAAAGGAAATCCCCCGACGGCCGCGAGGTCGGTGCTACTGTTGGCCTGCTCAGGAGTTTGGCTGCACTGCTTGGACAACCGGGAACGACACACGTTGCATGCGCGTTTGACCATGTCATCGAGTCGTTCCGCAACAAACTCTACACGGGATACAAGACGGGAGCGGGGATAGATCCGGATCTTTTGCGTCAGTTCCCGCTTGCGGAAGAAGTCGTTTCAGCGCTTGGCATCGTCGTCTGGCCGATGATCGAGTTTGAAGCAGACGATGCCCTTGCAACTGCTGCAGCGCGCTTCAGCGGCGCCAAGGGAGTCGAGCAAGTTCTCATATGTTCCCCGGACAAAGATCTTGCCCAGTCGGTGCGAGGCGACAAAGTTGTTTGTTGGGATCGGCGTCGCGACATTGTGCTCGATGATGAAGCGGTCGTGCAGAAATTCGGCGTGCCCCCGGAATCGATACCGGACTGGCTGGCCCTTGTCGGTGACACCGCCGACGGCTTTCCGGGCGTTCAGGGTTGGGGAGCAAAATCGGCTTCAACAGTTCTCGCCCGCTTCGGGCATCTCGAGACAATCCCGCAGGATTACAGGAAATGGGGAATCACTGTCAGCCGTGCACAATTTCTCTCGGACAATCTTGAAAGCCATCGGAACGATGCTCTCCTCTATCGTACGTTGGCTACACTTCGTGAGGATGTCCCGCTTACGGAAAGGCTTGAGGATCTGGAATGGCGCGGAGCCCACGAGCGCCTCAGGCCCCTTTGCAACGATTTGGGAGATGACAATCTGCCGACGCGCATTGCTGCCTGGCGCTGAATCGGATTCGCGGTCGCTCATTTGCTTGTCGCAAAACAATTTGTTACTCTTTTACTAAGCAAAAGGTCGGTCTGCGATTCCCATCTACTTCGTTTCCCGTGAAGCATTCTAAGCCGAAACTCACACGTCGTCAACTGATTCAGGCAGGTGCTGGCGCGCTTGCAGGGTATTCAATAAGCTCATCGCTGTCCCCGTCGCAACTCACGTCAAAGCCGAAAGCGGGAATCCCGCTTATCCACATTACCGATCTGTATCATCCACCACAAGATCCCGACGATCATCTGGATTTGCTCACGGTTGTCGCGCTGCGCGAGTTTGATCTGAAGGGCGTAGTCCTCGACGTGACACAAAAGTTTCTCGATGTTGTTCCTTCCGGGTCCGGTATTTCCCGCGATCCGGGTTTTGTGCCGGTTGCACAACTCGCGTACCTTGTCGGTCGACCAATTCCTGTCGCGATGGGTCCGACCTCCCCGCTCAGAAGCCCCGATGATCCTGCGATTGATCGACCTATACGAGAGCAGGCAGGCGTAGCAATAGTGCTAGACGTTTTGGAAAATTGTGAACAGCCCGTGGTTGTCTCAAGTGTGGGATCGGCGCGTGTACTTGCGGCGGCATTCAATCGCAGGCCGGAACTCGTGCGCTCTAAGTTGAAGGCAGTGCTGCTGAATGCAGGCTCGACGGGAGGTACAAAACG
>CAYJNF010000265.1:0-5735 GCA_964370915.1 uncultured Chitinophagales bacterium | reverse complement strand
AGTGAAAGGAGTACGCCGGGGGAAAGGGAAAACAATGCTTGTGCATCTAACACGATGGATCACAACATTCAAACAACAACAGAGGAGGGTGAAATGAAAACACGCATATTTCTGGCAACACTATGTGTCGCGTTGCTCGTTGGTTGCAGCAACAAAGAGGAGGAATTGCAGCAACAAATAAGCCAGATGCAGAGCGATCAGGGGACGTTGCAGCAGAACCTCGCCGAGCGGGACAAATACATTGAAGAAGTCATGCGATCGGTGAACGAAGTGTATGCAGACCTCGAAGCAGCCCGTTCAAAAGAAGCAAAGCTTGTCGAGCGAGCAGGCGGAACGGAAGGTCCGATCCAGTTCGCCAATGCGTCGACTCGCGAAGCGATGATGCACAACATCAATGAGATCGGCACCACGTTGAAGGAGAACCGGAAGAAGATTGCCGACCTGCAAAAATCCATACGCTCGTTCAACGGCAAGATCAAGGGTCTGAATCAGCTGGTCGAGAATCTCCAGCAGTCTCTGCAACAGCGAGAGCAGGCAATCGCAAGCCTTGAGACGAGAGTGCAAGGACTTGAGGCCGATGTGGCAGCAAAGTCACAGACGATTTCCGATCGCGAGGCGGTCATCGATTCACAACTCAAGACAATCAACACGGCCTACTATGTTGTTGGCACGCGCGAAGAATTGGAGAACAGGGGTATCATCACGGATGAAGGCGGGTTCCTGGGGTTTCTTGGCTCGACCACAATTATGGCCAGTGGTGTTGACGAATCGGCTTTCACGCCGATTGACAAAACGAAAGAGCAATCCATTCAGGTCAAAGGTGAGATAGAAGAGATTCTACCGCACCGCCAGGAGACATTCTATGCCACATCGCAACATACGCCGGAGCAATCTGAGCTGGCCATTGTGCGGCCCGACAGATTCTGGCAGGACAAATATTTGGTGATCGTTGTCGATCAGCCTCAACTCTCTGAAATGCGGTAGTGCGGTGGGCTGAGGGGAAGGGTTGCCCGGTCAGCATGCTGGCCGGGCATTTTTTTGTATCATCGTCGCTTTCATCTCCCAACCTTCAGTCACAGACGTACAAGATCCGTCATCGGGTCGGGAACAAAGGCAGGCCCGACGGAGTTAAACTATTGAAAGAGGATGTGCAGATTTACATCTGCCGGAATCGATGCGTGAGGTAGAATTCCGACATTAGCCTCGATGAAGTGCATTGGTATGTTCTTTCAGTGGATGAGGAACGATGAGTGAGTTCACCTTCTATACAAAGCTGGATCAGACTACGCTTCTCGGTCTGAAGGCGAAGAATGTGCAGGGGCTGCTGGAAGGTATCCGTCATGTGCCCGATTCTTCGATCTATTACCATACCCACCATTTTCTTCAGCAGCACCACTACCTGTCGCCCGAACCGCCGAATGATTTTGCCTATTGGTCGAGTGAGGTGTTGGGTGATGATGTGCTGAGCGAACAACTTTCCAGCGTGGACATCATCCAGTTTCATTCCATTGCTGAGCTGCGTGAACGCTTCATAGCAATCCTCGAGAATACCCTTGAGTCGAAGGAACGGTTCACGTTCAGTCCAGCCGGACAGGAATTCCACTTCATGGCATCGCGAATTTTTGTCTTCTGCACCAACTATGTCGCACATTCCTTGCGGGAGTTCCAGGATATCCTCGGACGTGTGAGCGTCAATTCTCTGTACTATCATATCTTTGATGCAAAGCTGCGGTTGGAACGAGGTGACAACGATTTTTCCGTCTGGTTTGCAACTTTGGAAAAACACGAGCTTGCCGAAGAGATGCGCAAGCTTGATCCCTACACGTACACGTTGGAAGGGTTACGAAAACGGATGATGGTCCTGGTGAAAAAATATGACAAAGATTGAAGAGTACGCCCAGCTGGTCGGGCAGGCAACGATCGATGAGTTGTTTCAGCTTGCTCATTCGCTGAACGGCAAGACCATTCAGAACATCAATTCAACTGCGGTTGGCGGTGGTGTGGCGGAAATTCTGATCCAGATGATTCCGCTCCTGAAACAACTCGGTGTCGACGCACGCTGGGATGTGATAAAGGGAGACGAGAAATTCTTCAGCATCACGAAGAAATTTCACAACGCTTTACACGGCGTTCCGGTTCAGGTGGGAGACGACGAGCTTGAATACTTTATTGAGATGAACAGGCAGAACGCCGCAGAGATGCAGTTCGCCGATATCGTGTTCGTTCACGATCCGCAGCCGATTGTGCTTGTCGAGAGGCGGAAGGACATCGGACGCAATTGGATCTGGCGCTGTCACATAGATTTTTCCAAGCCCGATGTGCGGGTATGGAAGTTCCTTGAACAGTACATCAACCACTACGATGCCGCGGTGTTCTCCGCCCCGTCGTTTGCACGTAAACTGAAGATTCCGCAGGTGCTGATCTCCCCTTCAATCGATCCGTTGAGCAACAAGAACCGTGAGCTGGATGAGGCGACCATCAACTCGGTGTTTGAGCGGTTCGGCATTGACCGTTCGCGACCGATTGCAACGCAGATTTCACGGTTCGACTATTTGAAAGATCCGCTTGGCGTTATTCGCGCGTACAAGATCGCGAAGAAGCGGGTGGACATGCAGCTGGTGCTCGCGGGCGGCGGAGCAACCGACGATCCGGAGGGTCCCATTATCATGGAACAGGTCCGGCAGGAGGCCGATAAAGACAAGGACATTTTTGTGCTGTTCCTTCCTCCGTCGAGCGACATTGAAATCAATGCGCTTCAGCGGGGCTCAACAATAGTCCTGCAGAAATCGTTGAAGGAAGGTTTCGGGCTTACCGTTTCCGAAGCACTGTGGAAAGCCCGGCCGACAATTGCCGGCGCGGTCGGCGGCATTCCATTGCAGATCGCTCATAAGTACTCGGGCATACTCACACACTCCATCGAGGGCACAGCCCACTGGATGAAACAACTTATCAACGAACCGGAGTACGCCAACAAGCTTGGTGTGCATGGCCGAGAGCACATCAGGAATAACTTCTTAATCACGCGGCACATCAAGGATTACTTGTTGTTGTTTGTCTCATTATTTCATAAGGGCGACCTTGTGTATCTGTAGGCATATGCGTAGCATGAAGGTGACAGAACAGAGCATGGTTGCTGCGTCACCTCAGGAATGCGAAAGAACCCTGTACGATAGTTCTTAACCATGAAGGAGAGAAGCCATGACCCAACACCGCCATTCGCCAAAACGTCTTGTCATTGTCTCCAACCGTCTTCCCTTCAATACGCAAATTGAAAATGGGACGCTGCAATTCACCGGAAGTGCAGGAGGAGTTGCAACAGGACTCTCGTCATACCTCGCCGGTCTTCATCAACAATCGAGTCCACCGAATGAGTATCTCTGGATTGGTTGGCCCGGCGCAACAATCGACGTTGCTTTCGAAGAACAACTCAGGGCAGAGGTCCTCAACCAATACACGTCGCATCCGGTCTTCCTCACGCAGGAAGAGATGGATCAATTCTATTTCGGTTTCTGCAACAAAACCATCTGGCCTCTCTTTCACTACTTTCCGTCGTACACTGTCTATCAGGAAAAGATGTGGCAGCAATACGAGCACGTCAATGAGGTGTTCTGCAAGAGTGTGTTGGAAGTGGTTCAGCCGGACGATCTTGTCTGGGTACACGACTACCACCTGATGCTGCTTCCACGATTGCTGAAACAAAGGGCGCCCACCCTGCAAGTCGGGTTCTTTCTCCACATCCCGTTTCCGTCATTTGAAATCTTCCGTTTGCTGCCGGGGAAGTGGCGTCGCGACATTCTCGACGGCCTGCTGGGCGCCGACCTCGTCGGATTTCACACGTTTGAGTACACCCAGCATTTCCTGCAGTGCGTGTTGCGCATTCTCGGGCACGAACACAACATGGGGCAGATTCTCACGTCGGACCGCGTTGTGAAAGTTGAAACGTTTCCGATGGGTATCGACTATGAAAAATTTGCGCAGGCCGCCGTTGCGCCGGATGTGCTGCGTGAGCAGGAAAGCCTGAGGGCAACATTGGGAAATGCGAAGGTGATTCTTTCTGTGGATAGACTCGACTACACGAAAGGCATCCTGAATAGACTTGAGGCATTTGAGATCCTGCTTGAGACAAACCCGGACTGGCGGGGAAAGGTGGTGCTGATCATGAATGTCGTCCCCTCACGCATCGGGGTTGACCAGTACGATCTCATGAAGCGGCATATCGAAGAACAGGTGGGCAAGATCAACGGCAGATTTGGCGGTGTCGAGTGGACACCGGTCATCTATCTCTATCGTAACACACCGTTTGAGACGCTTGTGGCGCAGTACGCAATCAGCGATGTTGCACTGGTCACGCCGCTGCGCGATGGAATGAATCTGGTGGCAAAAGAATATGTTGCGACACGAACGGAGGGAACCGGCGTTTTGATCCTGAGCGAAATGGCGGGCGCAGTCAAAGAGCTTGGCGAGGCAATCACCATCAATCCGAATAACAGAGAGGAAATTGCCGATGCGATGAGACAGTCGCTTGACGTTTCTCTCGAAGAGCAGAAGAGCCGGATGCACATGATGCAATACCGTCTCCGCCGGTACAACGTCAACCGCTGGGCACAAGACTTTGTGCAGGAGCTTGTTCGCATGGAACAGGTACAGAGTAAATTCTGCGCTAAACTTCTGACAGCATCGTCGCGGAATCGTCTTATCGACGACTACAGACAAAGCACGCGGCGGCTTCTCCTGCTCGACTATGACGGAACGCTGACACCGATCGTCCGTCATCCTTCGATGGCACGTCCGACAGAAGACATTCTCCAACTGCTCAGAGGACTGGCGGATGTTCAGGGCAGCACCGTGGTTCTTGTCAGCGGACGCGATAGGAATACCCTGGATCAATGGTTCGGGACTCTTCCCATCGGGCTGGCTGCCGAACACGGAACATGGATCCGTGAAGCCGGAGAAGAATGGACGATGCTCAAGCAACTGACAAACGACTGGAAAACACAGATACGATCGATACTGGACATGTACACCGACCGTTTGCCGGGGGCGATGCTGGAAGAGAAGAACTACTCACTCGCATGGCATTACCGGGGCGCCGACCCTGAACAGGGTCAAATGCTCGCGCGTGAACTCACCGATCATCTCGTCACTTTTACGGCAAATATCGATCTGCAAATCATGCGCGGCCATAAGGTGATCGAGGTGCGTGTTGCGGGAGTGAACAAGGGATCAGCCGGACAACGCCTGCTCGCGAAGGATAGTTTTGATTTTGTCCTTTCCATCGGCGACGACTGGACTGACGAAGACATGTTCGGGGCATTGCCTGAGTCGGCGTATTCTATCAGAGTGGGAATGGCTAACACGCGCGCGCGTTTCAATCTGAGAAATCCGCGCGAAGTACTCCGACTGCTCGAGGCGCTGTTGAAAGCTTCCGCCGTGGTGGAAGTGCCACGGGTTGAGCAGGCTTCGGTCGGATAAACATGCTCGCTATTTCGGGCAGACAACCTTATCTTTCCATCGCTTCCCTTCAGCGTACATTGTCAAGTGGTTGCTGCAGTGCAATCGTGTGAACTTACCGGAGCGATTCCAAACATCGCACATAACACAATGATAACACTCGCCGACGATGCCGATATTCCCCGACTGAATCTGCTCGTTAACAGCGCGTACCGGGGAGAGTATTCCAGAAAAGGCTGGACGACCGAGGCGGATCTTCTGGATGGAATTCGTACTGATGAACA
>CAYJNF010000264.1:0-5762 GCA_964370915.1 uncultured Chitinophagales bacterium | reverse complement strand
CGTCATCGCAGCATTCATCACCGTCTATGGAGCGAAAGATCTGCGGAATCTGCTGAGAGAATCGAACAAACGAAAATAGCGCGTCGCTTCCTGCGTCTCCACGTGCCGTTGCCCACCGTATCATTGCCCTTTGACCAAAATATACATATATTTATTTTAGTCTGACTAAAGTAAACATTCATACATAACGGTCATGATTGCCCGTATCCTTTTTCCGATAGCCTTTTCGGCACAGTGGGGTCGCCAAATGCGATTTATTATGGGCCCCCGTCAAGTTGGGAAGACCACACTAGCGAAACAGCAACTCTCGGCCACAGGATCAGATTCTCTGTACTATTTGTGGGATAGCAGGGAGGTGCGAAGGAAGCACAGAGAGAACGAGCTATTTTTTACCGAGACGGCACTAAAGGTCACAGGCACTCCGTGGATTTGCTTCGACGAGATTCACAAGATGCCAGGCTGGAAGAACATTCTCAAAGCAATCTACGATGAAACAGGAGACAAATATCGGTACATCGTCACCGGCTCCGCAAAACTGACCACACTCCGCCGGGCAGGAGACAGCCTCGCGGGACGCTACTCAGCGTTTCATCTGTTTCCACTGACGTTAGCCGAAACGGCAGGCGCAACTGCTACCATCGAACCTCCTGAGAACGGGTCAGCTTTCTTGGAAGAGAGAATCAATACGAACCCGACGCGGGACGACGCACTCACACACTTGATAACGTATGGCGGTTTTCCCGAACCATTCATAAGAGCATCGCGCGCATTTCACACGAAGTGGACTCGCGACTATACGGACGCCGTTATTCGCGAAGACATCGGTTCACTGACTCGAATTGTCGATCGGGAACATCTCGTCGAACTCTCTGAGCTTCTTCCCGAAATGATCGGCAGTCCAGTGTCTGTGGCGTCACTGGGAGTACATGTGCAAACTAGTCAGGTTACACTCAAGAATTATTTGCAGCGCATGCAGGATTTCTATCTGATCTTTCCCGTGAGGCCATATACCAAAAACATCAAGCGATCACTCCTGAAGGCGGCAAAGTACTACCTCTATGACTGGACACGGATTGAAAACCCTGGCGCACGATTCGAGAACTACGTCGCCTGTGAGTTGAATGCACGTGTCGGGTGGTGGTCGGACATTTCCGGTGAGCGTTTCGAATTGCGGTATGTGCGTACAAAGGAAAAGAAAGAAACCGATTTTTTACTGCTTAGGAACAACAAGCCGTTTCTTCTTGTCGAAGCAAAAATCGGAGATAGCTCGATTGAGGCGCATCATTTTGCCACGATGGACGCACTTGGTCATCTGCAGTTTGTCCAGGTGTGCCAGACCCCCGATATCCTTGTGATGCAAAAGCGTGATGCCTACCGGATGTCGGCAACGCGGCTATTTGGAATTCCCTGAACCGCTCAGCGCGACAGGATCATTCGCCGCGTTTGAGTATTTCCGCCAACAACCAGCCGATAGAAATACACTCCGCTCGATACGCGCTCCGCATTCCACGTCACCGAATACTCGCCGGGCGGTTCCACTTCATCCACGAGCGTTGCAACTTCACGGCCGACGATATCAAACACCTTGAGCGACACAAATCCCATTGGTGTGCTTGGAATTTGATATTTGATTGTTGTTGTCGGGTTGAACGGGTTGGGATAGTTCTGCGAAAGCGTGGGCGACGATGGCATCGATAGCGCGTCGGTGGCGATGCTTACCACCCGAATACTGACAATGGATTGAGAGGCCCATTGCTCTCTCTCGCTTACGTCCAGGCTGACGAAGAGACTCGTTCCGGTATTCATAAATGATGTATCGATGGGTGATGTGTTCAAGCGATAACAGTAGGGCGCGGGCACGTTGTTGTTCGCAAGTGCAGCGGCAACATTCGTGTTGGCAAGTATCAGCGTAAGCGTCGTGTCGCGCATTGCGATCTGATACGTCCTTGAGGAAAGAAACGGAAGTTCTCCCGCCAGTGATTGCGCGGGGGGAACAAACGACACATCGACGCGGGCTACATCAGGATATCGATCACCTTCGGGAAAATACTCCCGCACATTTGCGTTGCTCCCCGTGAAGTGATTCCACTTCGACCATTCGGCAAAGGCGAGTGGGAACGTCGTCGCATTCTCCCTGAGCGTACTGTCCAGCGCAATCAGCGGACGCACGTCGCGAATCAGCTCAAGCGACCGTCGCATCGAACCAGGTCCGAACTTCTTCGCCATGTAGTGACCCCACGTGCATCTGCTGTACATGCCTGCGTCGTTCGACGTGAACGGCACGTCGGGCCGCCGGAAGTATCCCTGCACCATCCCGAGAAACATGAAGTAGTCGTTCACGTCAGGATAGACAACATCCTCCATCCATGTCGCGGCAAGTTCGTAGTAGTAGAGTTCATTGTACCAGTAGCCATAGCTGCCGAGTTGAATGGCATGTAACAGCTCATGCGCGAGCGTAATGCGCAGCGCGGGCAATCCTTTGTTACTATCGGGCGCCACAAACTCGAAATCGTGGTCGATGGCGACGAACGACGTGTACCGTCCACCGTTGTCCTTGTCGTCCAGTTGCCGCTGCGGCATCGTGTACCCGTAGTACGCGAGTCCGAGATCCAAGATGTAGATGTCGTACTCAGGACCGCCGCCGTCGATCGAATCGGAAGGCGGAGCGACGTAGCCGAGCGTTTGAGTTTCGAATTGCAGAACGTGATTGGCGATTGATGCGACGGAATCTGCAAACGCGTCAGCGGTGCCGGGGAGGCGACGATGAAAGGCGTCGAGCAGCGCAGGCGTGTTCAAGCCGATTGTGTCGTAATGGACTTTCACAGCGCCGACCACTTTGCTTTTCTGCAAGGCGGGACGGACAACAACGGCCGGGTCATCGCTCACGTGGGCCGACACATTGCCCAGCCCGCACTTTTCTCCTCCGATCTGTGGGAAAATATTTCCGACACAGAGGAAAAGCGAACATCCAACCAAAATCAAAACCCTATTTCGCACCGCTTGCCGCACTCCTTCGCATCATCTCAAGGAGGCAGCATACCATGTGCCTACTGCGAAGCGACGAAGGCTTCGGGCCAACAACGGAAGGAACTCCGGCGCCAAGTTGTACGCTGTTTATCGTAGGGCGTGAGCCGACGTTTCATCAGGCATGCGCGCGTGGCTTCTCTCAGCGGAGTAAAAGCATTTTTTGCGTCTGAACAAACCCACCGGCATGAAGGCGACACAGGTAAACGCCGGATGCAAAGTTGCCGGCATTCCATTCAACCTCATAACTGCCGGGGGGCTTCTCTTCTGACACGAGTGTTGCCACTTCGCGGCCGAGCACATCAAATACCTTGACCGTGACACGCCCGACCTCTAACCTCAGACTTCTGACCTCTGGCATTAGGTATTTGATCCGTGTCGTTGGGTTGAATGGGTTGGGAAAGTTTTGAAACAAGATCACCCTTGACGGGGAACGAATCTCACTGCGTTTCACGTCAGTGAAAACTCCGCCCGTCGTTGTGCGAACAATCGTGCCGTTGTACCCGACAGCAATGCCTGCACGCTCACTTGAGAATGCGACTCCCCGCAGACTCGTATTCACAGTCGATACTTGCTCCGTCCACGACGCACCGCCATCTGTTGTGTTGATGATGTACCCTGCGTTACCAACGGCGTATCCCGTGAGTGGGGCGGGAAAGCAGACTGCGCGAAGCGGTTGCGGCATTGTGGTCATGGTGAGCCAGGTGTTCCCGCCATCGGTTGTTCGTCGCATTGTGCCGGCGTTGCCGACCGCCACGGCGTTGCGGTCGGTGGCAAGAGCAATTCCAAAGAGACTCGGCAGCGATCCTGTTGCCGACGGATTCCATGTGAGACCGCCGTTCGTGGTCCATCTGACGATGCCCGCGCCGATCACGCCGCCACCGACAAGAATGCCGCTGAATGCATCAGAGAAATCAACTGCATTCAGACTCTCGGAAGAAGGCAGCGATTGATCGCTCCACGTTTCTCCCCCATTCGTCGTCCACAGAATTTTGCCCGACGTGCCAACAATCGTTCCAACATTCGCCGATGCAAAGTCGACTGCTCTCCAGTTCGAGATCATTCCAACATTCTGTCGCACCCAAACGTCGCCGCCATTCGTCGTTCGCAGCACAATACCGGAGTCACCGACTGCAACTGCAACATTCTGCCGCACGAAGTCGACTCCCATGAGGTGCGTCGTGATTCCTGATTGCTTGATGTTCCAGACGTACCCGCCGTTCGTCGTGCCGAGAATTGTCCCCGAGTCTCCGACGGCGAGGGCGATATTGTCATCAACGAGAGAAACGGTATTCAAGTTTTTGTGTGTGCCGCTGTGTTGCGAGTACCAGCCAAACATGCCGCCCGTGTTGGTCCGAACAATACTTCCCGCATCGCCGACCACAACGCCCGCGTGTATGCCTGCAAACGCGACGGAGTGAAGCTGACTTTCGGGAGTTGCGCTCCATTGAAGCAACCACGTGGCGCCGCCGTCAGTCGTCCGATAGATTCCTTCACTGCCGATCGCGGTTGCGCTGCCGCTCATGAGTGAGCTGACATCTGTAAGATAAGCGCACGAGGGAATCGTGTCGGCGATCCAGGTTGTGCCGCCGTTGGTTGTGCGGAGCGTAACGCCGCTATCGGCAACGATAATCCCTTCACCTGATTCAGAGATCGAGATGCTCGCCAGATCGCACGTGACGCCGCTCGGTTGTTGAACCCAGGTGGCGCCACCGTTCACTGTTTTCAAAATCGTCCCCAACCGCCCCGCAGCAAAGCCGATTGCATTGGAGACGAGTGACACGCCGGAGAGTTTGTTCTGCGTTCCACTTTGCAGTTGATTCCAGTGCGCGCCGCCGTCCGTTGTTCGAAGCATTATTCCATTCCACCCGACGACGATTCCGAAGAGTGAATCTGCGAAGCAGACATCGAGCAGACTGTTGGCTGTGCCGCTCGGTTGAGTGTTCCAGGTGAGTCCGCCGCTGGAGGTGTGCAGAATCGTACCGCCGATGCCGACTGCCGTTCCGTGATTTGCATCGGTGAAGTGGACAGCTTGCAGCCATTGGGTGGTGTTGCTGAGTTGCGGTGTCCACGATTGGCCGCCGTTTGTCGTTCGCAGAATGACGCCGCCGATGCCGACTGCGGTCGCGACATTCGCGTCAACAACCGAGACGCCGTAGAGGTCGTTCGAAGTGCCGCTCGCCTGCCGGAACCAGCCCTGTTGGGCAAACAGGATGGGCGGGGCAAGCGCAAACATGAGGTGGGAAATGAGAAGATGATGTCTGATTGTCGTCGCCATTTCCACGGCTCGGCAGTAATGGAACGTCGTTCAGAGAGAGTTCTCGCGGGCGCGTCCGCTGTGCTATCGCTTCCCTTCAACCTCCGCTCGAATCTTTTGCCATGTCCATAGTGTATTTGTTTTCGAAACGAATCTGTGTTTGTTCGTTTGGACAGGCAATCCGACTTCCTTGAATATTGTCACCCTACCTGTCAATATTCAAGGATCGTATGTGAAAACGAGCGCTGCGAAGGCATTTTCACTGGTAGCCTTTACACGGCAGTCTCAGCCACGCGCTTCCGCGTGTATGCAATCAACCCGCCCGCGTCGATAATCGCCTGGCGAGACTTGGGCATGGGTACAATCTTGAAGCTCTTCCCGGTCGTCTTGTTCTCGACCTTATCACTCACCACCCCCAACTCATCACCTTCACTGGCTTCGATATCGGGAGCTTCGATCAGGCGCAAGCCGAGATTGACCG
>CAYJNF010000263.1:0-5803 GCA_964370915.1 uncultured Chitinophagales bacterium | reverse complement strand
GATTCGAGACAAGGAGTTTGAGAAGACCACCACGCAAAAGATCAAGCGATATCTGATTCAACAGGAAGATTCAACGCGTTAAACAGCGCTGAACGGCGCTCCGGTCTGCATGTGAAGCATTGGAAATCCCTGACATATTGGCTATTTTGCTGGAGTTGAATTACAGCCAATCCAAATTCCGGAACGACTATGGCAACACCTGCCCTTACCCGCGACACTGTGGTGCTGAAAATTCTTGAACTCGCCAAATCAAAGACGGAGATTGCAGCCCTCTACCTCTTTGGCTCGGCGGTTGTTGACCGACTGACGCCCGAAAGTGACATCGATCTAGGAATCCTCTTCGAGCAGAAGCCTTCTGCAATTGAGCTAATACGACTACAAGAAGAGTTCACGAACACACTTGCCGTTCAGGCAGATATTGTGGACCTCGATGCTGTGTCTCCGATTCTCAGAATGCAAGTGCTGAAGAACGGGATCCGGATATTCACGCGCAACGAAACGCGAGTGCATGCGTTTTTTGTAAGAGCGGTCAACGAGTATGACGATTTGAAGAGGGTCCGAAAGCCGATTGAGGACAATATTCTCAAAGGACGGATCTATGCCTGACAAAAATATTGTTCTGGGCAAAGTGGGCAACATCCAACGGTGCTTGCGGCGAATACAAGAAGTCACCGGCCTGGATCCTCAGACACTTGATGGCTTCAATGTGCAAGATATCTTTGTCCTGAACCTGCAACGAGCAGTGCAATCGACGATTGACTTGGCGGCGCATATCATCTCGTCGGAAGGATTGGGTCTTCCCAACAACATGAAGGAACACTTCCTTATACTTCAGCGTGCGGGGATCACCTCTGAGTCCCTAACAAGCAAAATGATTTCAATGGTCGGCTTTCGGAACATCGCGATCCATGACTACCAAAGCATCGACACCGAGATACTGAAGTCAATTCTAAAGACAAATCTCCCTGACCTCGAAGAGTTTTACACAAATATTCTGAAGCATTACGGTTTCGCGCAATAAGTGCTTGGGGCATGGGGACCGGAGCGCAAGCTCTTCGCTCCACACTCTACGCCCTACCCGTATACACTCGCCCCGATTTATCCGTTGCCTCCACTATGATCTCTGTGGCATTGGGAGACACGTGTGCATAGAAGAGATGATCGGTTGCGACCGGCTCAACCCAGGTATGCTTCTTCGGCATGCTATCGCCTGAATGAAGCAAAACAGAGCGGGGGTCAAATCCGCGGCCCTGTGTCATCAGGCCTTTGCGTTCACCACCTTCATACCACACGATCTTCCAATCAGCATCTGCATCCCAAACGTTTGCTACCGTGTCGTCCGGACGGTTTGGGTCGCTGCCCCGTTTGTACAATCGCATTTGATGTTCCAGCGGATGGCCGGTTGACTTGTATTGCCAGCGCAATTCACTTCCTTTCACTTCATACACCGGATAACCATTCGGTGTTCCGTCATGACAAATATCTCCGGTCCACCACGCGCCACATACGGCCCCGCCAACGTGGATGCGAATGCCATGATCAACAAGGTGCTCGGTCTCGTGCATGTGACCGACAATGATGTGAGCCTGAAATCCCTCAAGCAGCCAGTACACCGCCTCCCGATTTGTGACTATCTCACTTTTGTTCAACGATTTCTGTCCGGTTCGCTTGTCGAATGTGTCGTACGGCGGAATGTGTGTAAAGACGGCGACGGTTCTCCCTTTCTCTATCAACGCAAGATCAGCTTTGAGCCAGTCGAGTTGTGTTTGTTCGACGTAACCGATATAGCCGTCACCATGCCAGAAGACGTCATCGAGGACAACATAGTGAACTTCACCGCGATTGAACGAATAGTAGGATGGACCGAAGTGGCGGAAGAATGTGGCCGCGGCGGCTTCGTCAGAGAGCGCGGCCATCTCAAGATCGTGATTGCCAAGAACCTGGAAGCCCGGAATGCCCATCTTCTTGATAGCTTCTTCGTATTGGGGAAACAACTTCAGATCGTTAAACATCAAATCGCCACAGCCGACTGCAAACATGGACTTCGTTGCAAGTGCTCCGAGCAAAGTCTGAATATCGGGAACCGTCTCTGCGTGGAGTCGATTCATATCCTCAACGTCGAGTGTTTGCGGATCGGCGAGCAGTAAGAATCCGTGGTTGTCATCAGAGATCACCGTTTGTTTCAGATCCCACTGCACATACATAGTTTCCTTGTCGGACGGGATCTCTTCGTAAAACCTGGCAGTGCCCGTTGGGTTTGTTGGTATTTCGTAAGCCGCGGGCAGCGAGATGAACACAAATTGCTGACTTCCATCCGAAACAAATTCAAAAGTGCCGTCGGCGTTGGTGGTGATGACCTTCCTTCCGTCAGACACAGCAACCCCACGCAGACCTTTGCCGGCAGACTTGACAGCACCTCTGATCTTGATTGGCAACGTTCGACCCGACGAAAAAGCAAACGCGTAGGGATCTGTCAGAATTCTCTCAAGACTTATGATACCGAGTGATCCAACACCGAAGCGTTTTAGAAATGCCCGCCGAGCGACCGTCGACGTGAGATATGGGGAACGCATGACATGAACCTCGTGATGGATTGACAACTTGAGTTGAACAGATTGGACTCAGGGTACAAAATCTCCAGAAGTCAAGCAAGTTAAGTACTCGTAAAGATGACGGCGTAATGACGGTTCAACTCCGACGCGTGAAGCTGAATCCTGCAACAGCATACGCGACTGCCGCGCACATGGTGACAAATGCGAAGCCGGCTTCAACAGCCAGTAGCGTTGCAAGCGGTGCGGCAACAACCGACATACATCCGTTGATCCCCCACGCCCACGGGATAGTATTCGACTCGGCGACGGTCAGCGCCCGCACGCCAAGCGGAAAGAGCATACCAAGGAGAAATGCCGGAGGCGCGATGAGAAAGCAGGATACCACTCCTTTGGCCGGCGTCGGCAATCCGATGGAGTACTGAAGTAACGGAGTGACGATGAAAGTGTACAGAAGAAGAATCCCTGCACTCCCCACTGCAATTCGCCCAATGACAGGTCCTGAAGAGGTCAACCGTGATGATACGAAGCTCCCGCCGCCAGAAAACAAAAGCATGAGGCTCATCACTGATGCGGCTGCATAGGTGGGATGTCCGAAGTAGAGAATGAATCGCTGAATGAAAACTATCTCAACGAACATGTAGCCGAGACCCAACGCTCCGAAGTAGAAAAATGTTCTGAGCTTGTTTTCAAAAACCTCCTTTCTGAGAACTAGCGGAAAAAGAACCAACATGAGCGCCAGCACTGTTGTCTGAATGAGCGTCAGTACGATGATGAGCGACCCCAGTTCCAGAAACGGAAACGCATGTTGACCAAACAGCCGGCGCATGTGCGCAATACTTCCAAGACGCAGAAACTGCGAGAAGTATGGCCGGTTGTCGGTTGCGGGTGTGATGTTGAAATCATACTGCTCATACATCGCAGCGCGATCGCCGGAGACTATTGTATCAAGCCGTGACAAGAATGTACTGTCCTGAAGGACATTGTGCACATTCCGTTCTTGTGATCCAATTGCCGGAAGCAGTGCCGGATCAAATAGAAATCTGCGACAGAATGCACGCACACTGTCGCTTTCCATGTTTGACACAGGACTCCGTTTCACGGCGAATGTGATCGCTCCCCAACTTCGGATCGCCGCAACATGCTTCCCCGGATTAGTGATTCCCGCGTCGGAAAGTGCTTGGACAATGGTAGCCAGCATCCGGAATGGGCTTCGTATCGGACTGTCCATCCATGAAGTAATGCTGATGACACCGTCCGGCGTAAGCTTCCCCCACATTGCGGCGAACGCTTCTTTTGTCAGCAGATACTGTTCCTGAATGGCATAGAGTCCACCTGTCCCGCCGAACGCGTCGACGATCGGCAGGAGGATGAGGTCGTAGCGTGCCGTGTCGGCCAAGAGAAATGTCCGGGGATCGACAGTGCGAACTGTTGTAGATGTGCGATAGAAGAGAGAATCCATCTGCGAAGCATATTCATGCATAAGAACCGACAGCGCATCTGCGTGTGATTCGACTGCAATGATATGTTGCGCCTTTTCTTCCTGGGCTTGCGCAACGAGCATTCCTGTCTTTGCATTCAGCACGAGCACGCTCTTTCGCAACCTCATCCGGTACGGGAGTGCGAGTGTCGTCTGTCGTAGAATCTGCAGCGACTCATCCATCGAGGTTGCAACAACAGGCCCGAACCAATCTCCATTGTTGAACATTACGAGACCTCCCGGCACAACCCCTTTGTACAACAAACTCAACCCAGGTGCATAGCGCAGGCCGGGCGAGGATATTACCTGCAGCAGTCCATGTGGGCTCCCGCGCTGAAACTCCACCCTCGCCCCGGGCATACTCATCGTTCGCTGCACGCTTTTGTATTCTGAGAGTTGAAGCTGTGGTGGAATGGTGAAACAAATCAAAGCCAACGTCAGCGCCGCGACAATGAGAATGACTGTGAGAATCATCTTCCGTTTCGGAACCAATATCGTCCCGGCAACAATGGGTAATAAGCCAACGATCGAAGGAAGCTGTTGAGGTAAGGCAATCCAGAGCAATGCCAGACCGAACACACCACCGATGCCGGAGCCGGCGAGATTCGCCGCATAGACACTGCCGATTGAATCGGCATACCGCACAAACATCAAGCCCAATGCTAACGCTCCAAAGAAGAAGGGAAGAAACAATACGATGTAGGTGAAAGCCAATGAGAGGATTTGACTTCGTTCAACAAAAAGGAGATACGAGTCGAACCGGATGAAATCAACCTGGGAGATTCCAATAACGCCCGCCATCGTCGCGCCGGAAAGCATCATCAACCACGGCACGAAAAGGGCGGCGTGTCTCAACCACGAGACTCGCGTAAGAGAAATCACTGTGCCGCTTGCGCCAAATCCTAGGAGCGCGACAGAGATCACCATGTAGGCAAAGTGATGCCATTGAACAAGAGAGAGAATTTGCATCAGTACAAGCTGGAAGGCGATGAGCGCTGCCGAAAGAAGTGCAACAGCAACAAGTATTCCCTTCATGCTACTTTCCTCGGGTGAACGGCACGAAGCGAACAGGAATAAGACTGTAGGTTTTGACCTCCGCGCCGCGTTTTGCCACAAGCGTAAGGGTTTGCACGAGAAAGGGCGTGCCGACCGGAATGACCATCAACCCTCCATCCTTGAGTTGCTCGACAAGCGGAGGCGGGATGTACTCGGTCGCGGCAGTCACCACAATGGCATCGAACGGTCCCTTCTCTTTCCATCCATGGTAGCCGTCGGCATTCCGCACTACAACATTCTTATAGCCGGACGAATGCAGACGTTCGCGTGCTTCTCTTGCTAGCTCGGTGACAATTTCAATTGTGAACACGCTGTCCACGATTTGAGCGAGGACAGCCGCTTGATAGCCCGAACCAGTCCCGATCTCAAGCACACGTTGAGCCCGTTTCGGCTTCACAAGTTCCGTCATGTATGCAACGATGTAGGGTTGGGAAATCGTCTGTCCATAGCCAATGGGAAGGGGGCGATCGTCGTAAGCCTCGTCAATCCAGCTGGAAGGGACAAAGAGATGGCGGGGAACTGTTCGCATCGCGCGGAGCGTCGCCGTATCCGTGATGCCGCGTCCTTCGATCTGTACGCGCACCATCGCCTCTTGCCTTTCCTGGTGCAGCTCGGAAATCAGCAACACAACAAAAAGGAGTGCAGCCAGAGTTCTGACCATATCGGATCCTGCTTGCTGAGCAGAAGCTACGGAAGTGAAGAATATGGGTCAAGTCAA
>CAYJNF010000262.1:1451-5834 GCA_964370915.1 uncultured Chitinophagales bacterium | reverse complement strand
TTTCGACGAAACATACAAGGACAAGCTGTTTGGCGTCTTTCAACGGCTCCATACGTCGAGTCAGTTCGAGGGGACCGGCGTTGGCCTGGCAATCGTTAAGCGGATCGTCGGAAGGCACGGGGGACGTGTGTGGGCCGAGTCAACACTAAACGACGGCGCCACATTTTATTTCACATTACCGAACTGACAAGGAGGCCAACAATGAACGGGAACGCCATTGACATTCTTTTGGTAGAAGACAACCCCAACGATGTTGAACTGACCCTGCGTTCACTCAAGAAGGTGAACATTGCCAACAAAATCTTCGTGGTGAACGATGGTGCGGAAGCTCTGGAACTCTTGGTCGGCACGGGCAAGCACCAGGATCAGCAGGTTGACCACAAGCCGAAAGTGATATTGCTCGACCTGAAGCTTCCGAAAGTGGATGGGTTGGAAGTGCTGCGAAGGGTCAAGGCGGACGAGAGGACGAAGTTCATCCCGGTTGTTGTGCTGACTTCATCGAAGGAAGAACAGGACATGATTGAGAGTTACCGGCTGGGTGTGAACAGCTACATCGTGAAGCCTGTGGACTTCGACAAGTTCGTGGAGGCTGTAGGCAATCTGGGTTTGTATTGGTTGCTCCTTAACCAGCAGCCTTCCTGAAAGGCAAGCCGGGAGCGGACGATGAGTTCTCGTGTTGTACATACAGTCTGATAATGGGGGAGACAGCTTGGAAAAGAAAATACGCATACTCATCATCGAAGATGTGCCATCGGATGCAGAGATGGCGGAACACGAGATCCGCAAAGCCGGAATCAAGTTCGTGGCAAAGCGCGTTGAGACCAAACCCGACTACCTCACCGCACTGAAAGAATTCAATCCCCACCTGATCCTCTCCGACTATTCGCTCCCAACGTTCGACGGCATGTCCGCCTTGCGGCTCGCGCGGGAGTTGGCGCCGAACACGCCTTTCATTTTAACGACAGGATCGTTGAACGAGGAAACTGCAGTCGCGTGCATGAAGGCAGGAGCGACGGACTATATCCTGAAAGAGCGCATCGCCCGGCTTGGTCCGGCGATTGAAGCTGCCCTCGAAAAACAACGCATTAAGGAGGAAAAGGAAGAAGCCGAAGCGAAACTCCGTGAGAGTATGGTGTTGTACAAAACCCTTTTTGAATCGGCGAACGACGCGATTCTTCTGTTGCAGGGTGATCGTTTTATCGACTGCAATCCGAGAACACTCACCATGTTCGCATGCGAACGAGACGGCATCCTCCGCAAAAGGCCGTGGGACTTTTCGCCGATGAGACAGCCGGACGGCAGCAGGTCCGCGAAGAAGGCTTCAGAGAAAAGCGAGGCTGCGCTTCGCGGCGAGCCTCAGTTCTTCGAGTGGAAACATCAGCGACTCGACGGAACTGAATTTGATGCCGAGGTGTCTCTTGCGAAAGTCGAAATGGGTGGCCAATCCTTCATCCAGGCGATTATTCGGGATGTCACTGAGCGGAAACGCACGCAGGAGGCTATCAGAGAATCGGAACAACGATACCGCGAGGTGGTGGAGAACGCCGCCGACATCATCTTCACCATTGATACGGAGGGCAAATTCACATTTGCCAACAGCGCCGGTTTGAAGAGCATAGGCTATACGCTCGAAGACCTCTGCCAACACGACTATCTCCAACTCGTTCTACCCGAGCACCGGACCCGTCTTGGAAAATTCTATCGACATCAACTGCTCTCAAAACAACCGACGACCTACGTCGAATTCCCATTCCTCACGAAGGATGGGGACGTGAAGTGGTTCGGTCAAAATGCGACGTTGGTATTTGAGGGAAAGAAGGTCACGGGGTTTCATGTTATTGCGCGCGACATCACCGAGCGCAAGCGGTCGGAAGAGGCGCTACGTGAGAGTGAACTGCGGTTTCAGAGTCTTGCCGAAGCTGCGCCCGTGGGTATATTCAGAACGAATGCAAGTGGGTCTACCACGTATGTGAACCGGCGTTGGTGCGAGATTTCACAAATGGGTTCTGACGAGGCGTTGGGCGATGGCTGGCTGAAAGTCGTCCACCCTGATGACCTCGCCACTCTCGATGCAACATGGCTGCAGGCGTCGTCAGCCCGTGCACCATCACAAGTGGAATATCGGTTCCTCCACCGGGATGGGACGACAGCTTGGGTCGTCGGACACGCTGTGCCGCAACAAAATGCACGCGGCGAGTTCGACGGCTACATCGGAACAATCACCGACATCACCGAACGCAAGCGGACGGAAGTGAAGCTGCAGCAACTTTCTACTGCTGTCGAACAAAGCCCCGCGTCTATTGTGATTACTGACGTCAAGGGCAACATTGAGTATGTCAATCCAAGGTTTGAACAAGTAACGGGATACACACTTGCCGAAGTCATAGGGAAGAATCCGAACATTCTGAAAGCCGGGGAGAAAACGAAGGAAGAGTATGCGCAATTGTGGAAGACCATCCTGTCCGGTAATGTATGGCATGGCGAGTTCCACAACGTGAAGAAGAACGGGGAATTGTATTGGGAGTTGGCCTCGATCTCTCCCATCATCGATGCGAACGGGACCACGACTCATTTTCTTGCCGTGAAGGAAGACATCACGCAACAAAAATTGTATGAGGAAACATTCCGTCAGACCCAGAAAATGCAGTCCATCGGCACGCTCGCCGGCGGCATTGCGCACGACTTCAATAACATCCTTGGGATAATCATCGGGCACTCCGGACTGCTGCGGGAAAATGACAACTCGCCCGACAAGTTTTCGCGCAGCCTTAGTGCAATCGATACGGCAGCCCAACGGGGTGCTTCTCTTGTGCGACAGATTCTCACGTTTGCACGCAAGTCAGAAATCCGATTCGAGCTGGTTCGCATCAATGACATCATCAAAGAGCTTGCGAAGCTGATTGAGGAGACATTCCCCAAATCAATAACGTTCTTGTTTCACCTGGAACGCCAATTGCCGTTGATCGATGGTGACGCGTCCCAGCTTCACCAAACGATGCTCAATCTTTGCGTCAATGCGCGCGATGCAATGCCGCATGGCGGTACCATCAGCATTGCAACAGAAACTGTCGTTGGCGAGGCGGTGCAAAAGCACTTCCCGCATGCAACCATGGATGAGTACGCACAGGTTACCGTGCACGACAACGGTACAGGAATGAGCGAGGAGGTGCGCAAGCGGATCTTCGAACCGTTCTACACAACGAAGGAATTGGGAAAGGGAACAGGCCTGGGCCTTTCGGTTGTGTATGGCATTGTCAATGACCATCACGGCTTTATCGATGTTGAGAGTGAACCCGGCGAGGGTACGACATTTCGGATGTACTTTCCGGTGCCGGGAAATCGACTGGATCAGATTGCGAAAAAGGAGGAACAGCAAGCAGTTGCACGGGGGAAGAATGAGACTATTCTCGTCGTTGAAGATGAAGAACTGTTGCGCGATGCGATCAAGAACATCCTCACATCGAATGGCTACCGTGTGTTGACGGCGATCGACGGTGTGGAAGCTATCGAGATCTTCAAGAATGAGAGCGGACCGATTGCGCTGGTGTTGATGGACTTCGGACTGCCAAAACTCTCGGGGCTGGATGCGCTACGGGAGATGAAGAGGATTAACCCGACGGTAAAGTGCATTGTCTCCAGCGGCTACCTCGATCCGGAAATCCGTGAAGAAATACTTGGACTGGACATAACCAACGTCCTGCCGAAACCGTACCTCGAAGGAGACATTCTGAGTCTTGTGAGGAATGTCCTTGATAGCGATGAGAAGACCGGACCGAAAGACTGAGTGGGACTCGATAGGGGTTCGTCGGGCTAACGTTCTTCCGGAACGATTGCCCAGAGAATGATATACACCAGGAACCCTGGAATGATGGGCAGAACCGATCCTACCACAAAAAGAATCCTCACTGTAACCGGCTTCCAACCAAGCCACCTGGCGATCCCCGCGCAAACACCAGCAATGATCTTGTCGTTTGTTGATCGTCTGAGATTTTTGAACTGGCTCATTGTTCTCTTTGCTTGTTATGGACAGCTGACAAACGATGTTCGGCAGGCGCCGAGACAATGGATTTTTTTTTGGAAACATCTTCCCAAAACTATGTGGAGTCTTGGCGGTTACTCATCGCGAGTCGTTGTCAGCCGTTCCCACTTCGAGCCGAAGAAATAGACAAGTATTTCCTCCGTCCTCTCACGCCAATCTGCCCATTGGTGTCCGCCATTGAATTTGTGATACATGTGCGCCAATCCATGCTTTTCCATTTGCTCATGGAATTTCCGGTTTGCCTGCAAGAAGGTCAGATCCTCCATTCCGCCACTGACCAAGTCGTAACGTCCCACATCGAAGTAGATCCGGAATGCCGGACGAACATCAGCGCTCTTCAGTGC
>CAYJNF010000262.1:0-1441 GCA_964370915.1 uncultured Chitinophagales bacterium | reverse complement strand
ATCATCGAGCGCGTCGAAGTGTTCCGCTTTGAGTGTCGGCGATTGTCCCGCGGCGCAAAGAAACACGTCCGGTCGCTTGAGGACGGTCATGATGCAGAATTGTCCGCCGGCAGAAATCCCCGCCAGTGCGCGCCGTTCCGGCCGCGCCATGGTTTTGTAGTTTCGATCGATGAGCGGCACCAGCTCGCCGCAGAATGCATCTGAGAGATCGCGGTGCTTCTCGAAGAGCAATGGCCCATCTCCCTCGGCTGCCGGAATGAAAACTACAACAACAGGTTCGATCTTCTTGTCATGAATAAGGTTGTCGAGAACTGTGGGATACGCCATGAATTCAATTGCTTCGATGCCGTCGTAGAAATACAGGCTTGGCAATGAGGAGAGCCGTTCGTAGCCAGCAGGTTTGTACACCGTCAGTATGCGAGACTTGAGAGAGTCACTCGCGCTGGTGAACGTCATCGTGTCGAGTGTGCCGCGCGGAACATCCGGCCGGGGTTGACGTATGGGATTGGACATGAATTTGGGCATCGCCAACTCGGAGTGCGGACCGTATCCGCTTGGCGTGATGCGAGGGTTGCGGGGATCCGTCACCTCTTTCCCATCGACGATGAAGAGATAGTCGAGCCGTGCGTTGGGGGGAAGAACGTACACACGGATGAAGAGCGTATCGCTTTCGCAATCGACGAAGTCCATCGTGTCAGGCTTCGACCAGCCAGACTGAAGATCTCCGTTGATGGCAACAACCTGCGCCTTGCCGAACCAGAGGAAGGATGCTAAAGTGTCGCGCTCGATCACCGGCCAGACGGGATGATCTTGCAGAAACGCTTCGACGGCCGTCCCACGGTCGGCAACAGGAAGGGCCTTCACAAATGTTGCGAGCTTCCCGAGTGCACTTGCATTGAAATCTGCCGCGCTGGCCAGCGGCAGCGTGTCGATGCGGGGAGGCGTGCTTCTGTTGCAGCTGGAGAAAAAAGTGAGGGCGAGGAGGGCGACAGTCGAGACGCGTAGGGATTGATGGAACATGGTCAACAGTCTTTGCCTTCAGTTTTTCTGGTGCTTACCTGATTCTTACGACTGACCGTCTTTTGCTTTCGTGATTTTGCTTGCAACTTCGCTTGGCTGCAAAGCCATCTCATACTTCCACTTGCCAAATGTTCTGTCGGCATTCACCGCGTTCACCCACCGATCTGCACCATCGCGTTGAGTAGCTCAAGTGTTGTTCGGTTAACGCCTGGCCATCCCTGAACGCGCCATGCCTTGGCGCGTTCGAGGATGCGGTTCACCGTTTTCGACTCAATCAACGTTTCCGAGATCTTCGGCGCCAAAGAGTGTCGGCTGTGTAGCCCTAGTTTGTAATGGTAGCGCGCAATCCGACGCCATGAAATGTGCTGTGGGGGTTCGCCCTCCGTGATCTTCCAATGCACTTTTGGTTCTTCGTACGGGG
>CAYJNF010000261.1:0-5835 GCA_964370915.1 uncultured Chitinophagales bacterium | reverse complement strand
TCGATAGCTGAGGCATCAGCAGGGGGAAAACTCGCGTGTTAAAGATGCCGTCGGATCCCTTGTACTCCAGACCGGAATTGACATCTCTGAATGTTGTTCCTTTGCCGCCGAAGACGGTTGCTGTTTTATAGGATCCACCTTCCGGGACAAATCCAGTTGGCAGTTTTGCGTCATACGATTTTTGTCCGTCACTGATAAGCGTTGCCGCACCAACCAGATCAATGCGCAAGTGAAGTCCGCCAACGGGAATTTTGGCCGAGTGGTACAGACCCGCGTTCATGTTTGCGCCGAACATGTCCCCTATTGGCTGCACGTATCCGCGCACTGACTCGCTGTCGAACTGACGGACAGTTATTTCGAATTCGGTTTGGGCCTGTGCGGCGCTGAGACAAAACCACGTCGCACACAATACGGCGAATGGGATTACCCAATAGAATTTAGTTTTCACCTACTACTCCTTTAGTGCTTTTCCCCTGAGCACGGCAGAATGTTAAGCGTGTATGAATTGGTTTGAACTTGGGTAACCTGCCTACTCTTGAGGCGGGACATGTTGACGCTGAAATTTACGACTACCACAAAAAGCAATACTTTGACGAGAAAGTCGGTGATGAAGAACACAGAGCGGAAACTTTCTGCTCAGGATTCAAGCATCGCTAATAGTGATGAAATGTCAGCGGGAATGGGAGAATTGAAGTATACCGCTTTTCGAGTGGTGGGATGGAGAAAGCCCAATGTCTTCGCATGCAGCGCTTGACGGTTGATGAGCTTGAGAAGTTGGTTGACCTCGGCTTTCTGTCTCGAGTTGCCAGAACCGGCGACTATTTGACGACCATGGTAGGTTGGATCCCCGAAAACAGGATGATTGATATGCGCGAGATGTACGCGTATCTGATGCGTGCGCCCGGTGCGTAGTTTGAGTTTGATGAGCGAGAGATATTCAAACTCTTTCAGAACCGTGTACTCGGTGATCGCATGTTTGCCATTTTTGACGACAGCCATTTTCTTTCGATCGGATTTGCTGCGACCCAGCCCGGCATCAACAACACCAGTGGCATCCTTAAACACTCCCCACACGATCGCCCAATATTCCCGCGTGGTGGTTCTCGATGCAAATTGCTTCGCCAATTGTGCATGAGCAGAATCCGTTTTGGCAACAACCATCAGACCGGAAGTATCCTTGTCGAGCCGGTGTACGATGCCCGGGCGGGTTGTACCATTCAACGTTGACAGGTGATTGCAGTGATAGAGCAACGCGTTGACGAGAGTTCCCGTGTGGTTGCCATACGCGGGGTGGGTCACCATTCCGGCAGGCTTATTGACAACGATGAGGTCGTCATCCTCATGAAGGATATCGAGCGGAATATTTTCCGGGAGAGCTTTTTGTGGAGGCGGTTTTGGCAGCGTGATGTGAATTGTCTCACCGGGCGAGACAGGATGACTTGAACGCACAGTCTTTCCATCAACAAGCACAACGCCTTCTTCAATTGCGCGCTGTACTTTGTTACGCGTGGCGTTTTCAATGTGGTGAGTGAGAAAAACATCGAGCCGCTCTCTTTTCTTCCCCGGCGGTACAATGATTTCGATTTCGTGGGACATGGCTGATAGTGGCGGACTACTGTGTCGAGTCCTGCGGCAAAGGCGGTTGTGATTCTTCCGTCACGTTCTGTGAATCCGGAGCGATCTCCTGCTGCACCTGCACCTCAGCAATGGATGGTGACACTTCATGCTGGCGATGAACAAACAACAAAAGGAGAATACCAACTGTCACCGCCGCATCCGCGATGTTGAAGACCGGCCACCGCGAAAGGGAATAGCCAAAAAGATTGATATCAAAGAAATCGACATCAAAGAAATCGACTACCTTCCCGTAGAAAAGCGGAGCCTCCTCGAAGATCACACCATAAAACGTCCGGTCAATCAGGTTGCCGATTGCACCGCCGAGAATCAGTGCAAGCGAGAATCGGAACGCAAGCTTTTCGTTCCGGGCTTTGTAGAGGTAGTACAGAATCCCGGCGCTCAACGCGATGGAGAACAGCGAGAAGAAAAGCTTCCCGCCGATATCAATGCCAAATGCCATTCCGGGATTTTCGATGTATGTCAGACGGAAGAAATCCCCAAGAACCGGAGTGCTGAATCCGTAGCGCATTCCCCGAATGCTTACACCCAACGAAGGAATGCTAATGCCTTTTACCAATAACTTCGTAAGCTGATCGACGATGACGATGAAAAACGTAACCCAAAGAACACGCACTACAACCTCAATGCTTCTTAAGTTTTGCCAGTGCGAGCCGCCCGCGCTCGCATGGAACATTTGTGTTTTTATACTCCGCACATGTTTGTGCTGTCGGCACCGCCTCCAGACGCTCCTTGGGAACAAGGAGATGGCACACGCGGCATACTCCGTAGGTTCCGCTGTCGATCCGTTGCAAGGCGTCGTCGAGCTGGTTCACAAACTTGCTGCCGCGCGATGCAAACAAAAACGTTTTCTCGCGTTCCATCGCGTCAGTTCCCTGCTCCATATGCAGTGAGTAGGTGGAGCTCTCGCTCACGTATTCACCCGTCGTCACATCCATCATGCTCTCCTTGAGATTTTCCAACTCCTCCATCGTCTCCTTTTTCTTCTCAAGAATAATCTCCTTGAAGCGTCTTAAATCTCTTTCGCCGTAGGACTTCGTCGGTGGCATTTTCTCGGGAACGAGTTTCGTTGCTGCTCCCTTCTTCGACACTGCGGGCGTCCCTTTTTTGGTGACGACAGGCTTTGCCTTCTTCAACAGCTTCGCTCGCTTCGCGGCCTTCTCCTTCATCATCGCCACCGTTGACTTCCCGACTGATTTGGATCCTTTTTTTGTCATCGAGTATCCACTCCTTTGTGAATTGATGCACTTCTACTAGCGTCGCTCGACAGTAATCTCTGCCGCCTCACCATTGATATCCTGCTGCGTCGTATATTCTCCTGCTTTCCAAGAACTGCTCAACTCAACGGCCAGTGTTTCCGCTTTTATATACTCTTCCATCTTCTGCACCGCGTACGCCAATCTCTCTGGCGACCGATAAAAGATCGCAATCCGGTCCGTGACTTCGAAGCCGGCATCCTTGCGCATGTTCTGGACACGATTGACAAACTCACGAGCCAGGCCTTCCACGAGCAAGTCTTCGGACAATTCCGTGTCCAACGCAACCGTAATGCCGCTATCTGCTTCAACAAGCCAGCCGTGAATATCCTCGCGTACGATTTCGATATCCTCGGTTCCGATTCTGAAGGTATCGCCATTTACCTGGAGATTCAATGACCCCGTGCGTTCAATCTCGGCAATCTCCACGCTGCTCATTTCCTTGATTCGCTCGGCAACCAGCTTCACAGACTTGCCAAACTTCGGCCCGATGGATTTGAAATTTGCCTTGGCCCTTTTCTTCACGATGCCTGAATCGTCGGTCACAAACTCGACCGCCTTCACGTTGATCTCTTCCTGAATAACATCCGCCATCTGTTCAATGGCAAGCCGTTCACGCTCATTAGAGACAGGGAGAATAATTCGCCGGAGAGGTTGACGCACTTTGAGGTTCGACTTCATGCGCATTGCGCGCACCAACTCCACAATCTTCTGCGCGCGCTCCATTTTCACTTCAAGTTCACTGTCGATCGTCGCTATGTCGATTTCCGGAATCAGCGCAAGATGAACCGACTCGGGTTCCTCTTTCCTAGTTACGGCATTCAGATTGCGATAGATTTCTTCAGCAAGGAACGGAGCAAACGGGGCAGTAAGTTTCGCAATGGTACTGAGACATTCATACAATGTCTGGTACGCAGCAGTTTTGTCTCTCCCTTTTTCGCTCTTCCAGAAGCGCCGTCGATTCCGACGAACGTACCAATTTGAGAGATGATCGATGGTGAATTCACTCACAGACTTCGCAGCCTTCGTGACATCATACGCTTCCATGAACTCCGTGTAACGTTTCACGAGCGAGTTCAATTCCGAGAGAATCCACCGATCAATCTCCTGGCGCTCCGCGACCGGAATGCGGTCTTCAGCATAGGCAAACTTGTCGATGTTCGCATACAACGCAAAGAACGCGTACGTATTCACAAGAGTGCCGAAGAACTTGCGCTGCACCTCACCAAGTCCGTCTTCATCAAACATCGTCGGTCGCCACGGAGGACTTGTCGTCACCAGGTACCATCGCGTTGTGTCGGCTCCGTACTTCGCAATCGTCTCGAACGGATTCACCGTGTTCCCCTTCGACTTGGACATTTTCTGTCCTTCTTTGTCGAGAATGAGCTCGTTGACGATCAGATTCTTGTATGCCGGCTTGTTAAACAGAAACGTCCCGATAGCATGCAGCGAATAGAACCAGCCGCGTGTTTGGTCAATTCCTTCACAAATAAAATCCGCCGGATACTGCTCGCCCGAGTCAATCAACTCCTTGTTCTCAAACGGATAATGCCACTGCGCAAAGCTCATGGCACCGGAATCGAACCAGACATCAATCAGCTCTGGCGTGCGCTTCATCGTTCCGCCGCATGAACACGGCCAGATGATTTCGTCAACGAAAGGTTTGTGTAAGTCCAGAGGTTTGCGGTTTGGGTTTTGAGGTGTGATGTTTCCCGAACCCCCAACCTCGACCTCCCAACCTATTTCTTCCAATTCCGCTACGCTCCCGATACATTCCTGCTTCCCACACTTCTCACACACCCAGATCGGCAGCGGCGTTCCCCAAAATCTGTCGCGTGAAAGTGCCCAGTCCTTGTTCTCTTCGAGCCAGTTGCCAAAGCGGCCTTCACCGACTTCCGGCGGCACCCAGTTGATTTGCTTATTCAGCTCAATCATCTTCGCCGCGTATTTCGTCGTGCTGATGTACCAGGATTCACGTGCGTAATACAGCAATGGTGTTTTGCATCGCCAGCAATGCGGGTAACTATGTGTGATGGTTTCTTTCCGATACAGAATCTTCCGCTCTTTCAAGTTCTGAATGATGAGCAGATCCGCATCCTTCACAAACTTGCCGGCGAAATCGGTTACCTCTTCTGTGAACTCACCACTCTTATTCACCGGATGGATCGTCGGAAGATCGTACTTCCTCGCGGTCTGATAGTCATCCTCGCCGTATGCCGGTGCCATGTGGACGATCCCGGAGCCATCCTCAGTCGTGACAAACTCTGCTGCGACAACGTAGAATGCTTTCTTGTCGACCGGGTGATAATTGAAAATACGATCGTACTCCAGACCGACCAATTGGCTGCCTTTCATCCGGTCGAGAATTGTGTATTCTCCTTCAAGCGCGGTCAGTCGACCTTCGGCAAGAATAAGCTTGTCGCCTTTGTGCTCAACCTTGACATAGTCGATGTCGGGGTGAACGGCGAGTGCAACATTCGAGACAAGCGTCCACGGTGTTGTCGTCCAAACAAGGAACGCTGTGTCGGGCTGTGACTTCCCCGAACGGGGTCCTTCGGACAAGCGCATCTTCACATAAACGCTCGGGTCTTTCACATCATCGTAACCAAGGGAGACTTCGTGCGATGACAATGGCGTTTCGCATCGCGGGCAATACGGCTGAATCTTGTAGCCCTTATAGATCATCCCTTCATCGTAGAACCGCTTGAGCGCCCACCAAATCGACTCGATGTAATCATTCTCGAACGTGACGTACGGTTTGGTGAGATCGACCCAGTAGCCCATCTGCTCGGTCATCTGTTCCCATTCGGTCTTATACTTCCAGACCGACTCGCGGCACTTCTGGTTAAACTCAGCGACTCCGTAGCGTACGATGTCTTCCTTGTGCTTGAAGCCCAGCTGCTTCTCCACTTCGATTTCAACCGGAAGACCGTGCGTATCCCAT
>CAYJNF010000260.1:2093-5844 GCA_964370915.1 uncultured Chitinophagales bacterium | reverse complement strand
GGGCGCTCATCTCTACTTCACCTTGATGACCAACACAGTGCGGTCATCCTCCTGCGGTCCGTTCCCTGAAAACTGTGTCACGGCGTCGAAAAGTTGCTGGGTGATCTCTTGCGCGGAGCAGGTTCGACTCATGGACAGGCAGGCCTTCAGGCGTTCATACCCGAACATTTCACCGTGTTCGTTGCGCGTCTCGGGGAATCCATCCGAAGCCACGATGAAGAGATCGTCGGGGGACAGTTTGCGGGAGTAGGAATTAAAGGAATAAACATCCAGCACTCCAATGGGAATATCCTGCGCTTCCAGCAAGATCGGGTCCCCCGCAGCGGGCACATATACCACGGGGCTGTGGCCTGCATTGCACAACGAGAGCAGATGGGTGGCAGGATCGATTGTCCCTACAAAAACGGTGCTGAACATGCCGACGTTGGAGAAGTCGTCGATGATGTCGCGGTTCAGGCGATCGATGATTTCATGTGGTTGGTTGAATGGCATGTTGCGCGCGGCGGCGCGGGCGATGGTGCGGGTCATTGCCATGAGCAGGGCGGCGGGCATGCCTTTTCCCGTCACATCGCCGACCATGAAGACAACGGGTTTGTCGGGACGCAATACAACGTCGTAGAAATCGCCGCCCACTTGCAGGGCGGGCGTGGATGCGGCGTACACGTCCAGTCCGTCGATGGCGGGAATGCTTTGCGGCAGGAGCGAGGTCTGTACCTGGCGGGCCACGTTCATCTCGGTTTCGAGGCGGGCATGCGCCAGAGCCTCTTCATGCAGGAAAGCATTTTCCAGTTGCGCGCCGATATGGTCGGCAATGGACTGGGCCAGCTTGATGTCGGGGGAGGTGAAGTCGCCTGTTTTGTTATATACGCCCAGCGCGGCAAAGACCTGTTCGCGCACAGGCAGGGAGACCATCATCACGTTGCGCAGGCCAATGGGCAGGGTGCCTGCGTCCTTGAAGGTGTGCCTGTTGGTGTCGCGGCGATAGAGGGAGGCCGCCACATGGATATGATCTTCGGAGAGCAGGTTATTGCCTTTTTGGTGGATGATGACTGGCTGCCCTGGCTGGAGCACCACGGCAAAACTGCCATTCACTTCCAGCAGGTGGCAGGCCTGGTCGATGAGCAGATCCAGCAGGGCAGGGATGTTCAATCTGCGGCGGGTGGCCTGGGTCAGCTCATACAGCGCCACGAGGCGATCCTGGGTTTCGACCAGCGCGGCGGTCAGGCTTTCGAGTTCCGAGTCGGCGCTGAGCAGGCCGTCGAGCATGTCGAGTGTCATCGCGGCGGTGGCGGACCAGGTTTCGGCGTTGACTCCGTGAATTTGCAGGGTCAGACCCGAGCTGCGCGCGTGGACGATGAGCGGCCATGAGGTCAGGCGGCCATTTTCTGGATGGGAAGCAAGCACGAAATCCTTATCCAGCAATTGCACACAGCTGGCCCCGTTCCGCACCCAGGCTTCAGCCAGGGAATTGAATCGCGAGCGGTGAGCTTCGAGATAATCGGCGAGCATTTTAGCCTGTAAAGCTTTGCGCGGCTTCACTCTCGCTGGCGAAGATATCGAAGGCCTTGTCGAGGCGGGTCAGTTCGAAGATGACGCGCACGGGCTGCTGTAAACTGCACAGGTGCAGGTCGCCGCCCTTTTCGCGGCAATGCTTCAGCCCGCGCACCAGCGTGGAGAGGGCGGTCGAGTCGATGAAGTTCACGCCTGTCAGGTCAACAACGACCTGCGGACGTTTTGCATCCACGTGCTCTTGCAGCCAGTCGGCCACAGGTTTGACCTCGTGCGCGTCGAAGCGGCCCGTGAGATGCAGGATGGGAATATTTGCGTTGCTTGATGTCGAGATGTCCATGGGATTTCTCCTACTTTTTCAAGATTTCCTGGAAGTGGATCAGGTACCAATCCACGACCTCGTCGATGGGCAGGCCGTTGGCGGCCATGTAATTGCGCGAGCCGATCTCCATCTGGCGCTCGGGATGATCGATGACGCGGCGGATCGAATCGGCCAGGCTGGCGGCGTCGTTGGGTTCGAAGAACTCGCCATCGTAGCCCTCCTCCTGCACCAGCTCGGCCAGGTCGCCCAGGTTGGGCAAAACGACTGCCTTGCCGAATCCGCCCGCCTGGTGCAGCACGCCCGAACTGCCCGTGGTGGATGTGTACGGGAAGGCCACCACCCAGGCTTCGCCGAAGATGCGCGGCACGTCGGTCTCGGCCACGTAACCTGTGTACTCCACGTTCGTGACGTGCGCGTATTTCTGCTGCACGCCTGCAAGATAGCCTGCCGCGTTGGGACTGTCGGTGCCCGCGATGACCAGCCGCAAATTGGGATGGTCGGGTTGTAACATGGCGTGCGCCTCGACCAAAATGTCCACGGTTTTGTAGGTGCCGAACTTTCCGAAGGTCATCACGGTCGGCGCGCCGCCTGGCATGGTGTTGGGCACGGCATCCGTCGGTTCCTCGAAGGAGCCGTGCGGCGCGAGCATCACATTCTTCGCGCCGTACTTGCCTTACAGGATTTCCACGTACTTGGGGATGGTCACGGCCACCATGTCTACTGAGAGCAAAAAGCGTGTGATGATATTTCCAAACAGGCGGATGACGGCTTCGATCAGCGGATTGCCGCCGAAACCCGCCGACTTGAGGTTGACCGTTTCCATGATGTTATGCAGCAGGATCGCCACCTTGAATCCCGAAAGCTTCAACAGCCAGGGCGCGAGCAGGCCGAGCGTGGCGGGTATCTTCTTATCGCCAAAGGTGGCGAACTGTAAGTTGAACAGCACGACATCGGGATGCGCTTCCTGCACGGCTTTGCGGATGCGCAGGGCGTTGTCCATTGCGCCGAACTTCCAGCACGGGACGACCTTCACTGGAACCGAGCCTGCCTCCGTTTCGAGGAAATACTCCTGTCCCTCGGGCAGCTCATCCACCAGCAGGGTCAACTCCGAGATCATATCCGCTTTCAGGCGCAGGTAGCGCACGAAATGATAGCCGTATTCGTTGAGCGAGCCTTTCGAGGGCGGATGAGTGGTGACCATTGCAATGTGCATCGATGCTCCTAACGGTAGACGCCGCGCAAATCGTTCGACCAGATTTTGACCAGGTCGCGCAGGAAGCGCTGCACTTCCTTTTTGGTATCCACTTTCGAGCCAGGCGCGTCGACCCAGGCCACGGGCACCTCGGCGATCTTGTAATCGTATTTCGAGGCCAGGTATAAAATCTCCAGGTCGAACGAGAAACCCATGATGGTCTGCTTGGTATGCAGCTTGCGGGCCGCCTCACGGGTGTACATCTTGAAACCGCACTGCGTATCCTTCACGCCGATGTGCAGGGCATACTTCACGATCAGGCGCAGGCCGCCGCTGAGAATTTTGCGCAGCAGGGATTTTTTGCCCTCCTCGGCGCCTTCCGCGGCGCGCGAGCCGACCGCCACGTCATAGCCTTCCTTTTCGAGTTTGGCCAGCAGTTTCGAGACCTCCTCGATAGGCGTGGAGTTGTCGGCGTCAGCGAACAACACGTACTCGCCCTGCGCAGAAAGCATCCCGCGCTGGACAGCGTTGCCCTTGCCGCCGTTCTTCGGTGTCTTGAGCACGGTCAGGTTGACCAGCCCCAGCTCCTCGACGGTGGCGACGGTCTGATCCTTCGAGCCGTCGTCGGCGATGAGCATCTCCCAGGGGAAGCCCAAATCCGAGACGTGCGAGGCGATTGCGCCGATGGTGGCAACGATGCGTTCCTGCTCGTTATAAGCGGGAATGAC
>CAYJNF010000260.1:0-2083 GCA_964370915.1 uncultured Chitinophagales bacterium | reverse complement strand
GGCTGCCCCGTGAGCGGCGTGGTCTTCCATTTGGCATAATTTTCGTAGGGCATGGGGCCTCCTTGTTATTTTGCAATGACCACTTCATGTAGTGACGACTTCAGTCGTCTGAAAAAACGACTAAAGTCGCTACTACGGAAATAACATCAAGCGACAAAAACCCAGTTGACGAACAGGGCGATAAAGACGCCCAGGATGATGGTAAAGGTTGTCATCAAGGCGCGGTTCACGTTCTCATGCCGACTCCACCAGCCGAGCAGCATAAAAGCTGGGAATTGCGTCAGCACGTAGCGGATGATGCTGCCTGTTGCGCTGGAGGAGGGCACAAGCAGTTGAATTAACACGTAGATGGCGTAGCCCTCGCCGAAGCGCTTCCACACGAAGGGCACCAGCGCCAGGAAGAGCAGCAGGGTGGATGTGTTCCAGAACAGGGTCAGCCAGCCTTTGTTGACCTCGCCGTTGACGAGAGTGGTCAGGCTTTTGGCGATCACTGCCACAGGCCCGACGTTTTGCCGTCCCCAAGCAGCCTGCGTCTCGATGAAGACCAGCGGCCTGCCGAAGTTGTGTTGCAGGAACAGGATGTAAGCGATCATCCCCAGCGGAATGACCGAGATGACCAGCACGTCGAACCAATGCTGGCGCAGGTTGCCAAAGAAGGTGCGCCACATCTCCCTGCTGAACAAACTTCCCAGCGACCAGCCCTGGGCGCGCATCCACTCCCACAGCACCAGCGCCCAGAGCAGGATGCCCAGGTTGCGCGTGGCGGCGGTCAACATGCCGAAGATGGCGGCGGGGAACCACAAGTGTCTGCGCGCAAAATACATTGTCCCGACCGAAAGCAGCAGAAAAAAACTTTCGGTATAGACGCAGGAGAAGTAAAACGAGGTGGGGAAGAAAGCCAGTAAAAAGACCGTGCGCCCCGCCGAAGCGGAATCAAGCTCGAGTTCGGTCAGCAGGTAGAGGAAGATCAGCGCGCCCAGGAAGGCGGCGTTGGCGAGCAGGAAGCCCGTGCGGATCAGGTTCCCGCCCAGGGCGGGAGCCAGCACACGCATTGCCATCGGGTAGAGTGGGAAGAAGGCCACGTTGCTTTGCTGGCCTGGCCGATACCAGTAGCCATCGGTGGCGATGTCCACGTAGTATTGGCTGTCCCATTTCGTCCACATCGAAAGGAAGGGACTGTTTTCGTCCGCGACCCAGTGACCCTCCTCGGTGGGCAGCATCGTGTCCGCCAGGATGCCCATGCCGAAGATCAGCAGGCGGCTGAGGATGAAGGCCAGCAGCGGGATCGTGAGCCAGGCGGGGGTGCGTTTCATTCTTCCACTTCCAGCTTCACATCTTCGAAGATGACCGGGCCGCCGTAGGCCACCAGTCCGATCCAGCCGTCCTGCGAGGGCAGGGGCACGTCAGCCACGATTTGCTGGTTGTCGATGAACAGGCTCATGTGATCCACGTTCACCACAACCTTGAATGTGAACGTGCGTCCCGTTCCGCTCACAGGCGCGGAGCCCTGACCCTTGAATTTTCCATCCGAGTCGATGCTGCCCCACCAGGCCGAAGTCCCGCCGTCGCGCAGGCGCACGATGTACGAGTTGTTCTTCGTGCCGCGCTCGGCCATGTGCAGGATGAAGCCGCCGCCTGCCGTATTTCCTTCGGGCAGGGTGATTTTGGCGCTGATGGTGTATTGCGAGCCTTGCACGCCCGTGTTCCAGATGTAATCGGCTGGGTCGGCCACGCTTTGGGTGGCGCGGTTGCCCTCCAGCATCCACTTGCCGCTGACGACGCGCTGGTCACTGAACCCGTCGAAGTTGTTGTAGGTGCCTTGGAAGATCGCGCCGACGCCATCTACGATGACCTCATCGTAGACCGCTACCGTCTGCGAGGTGAGCAGGCCGATATAGCCATAATTCTGGCCGTTGACCAGCGGCACGGACTGGGCCACCATGCGGTCGTCCATGTAGATGCTGTACGAGCTTTCACTGCTGACCACGCGCAGGGTATGACGATCCGCGCCCGCGTGGGTCACGTCGGCGTAGCCCTGGTTTTTGTAGACGCCGAACTCGTCGAAGTAGCCCCAGACCAGGGC
>CAYJNF010000259.1:0-5845 GCA_964370915.1 uncultured Chitinophagales bacterium | reverse complement strand
TACGTGCTGTCAAGAAGCAAATTACGGATAGCTCGTACCTGCCGAGCAATGAGGCAATTGTCTTTTGGTGGCATCAAGGAAAGGAGTACGCAGGAAGTGATGTTAACGGACCGGATGAGATTCCCTACATAATTGTAAGAATCCGGTGAATGGAGGTTTCGCTGACAGTTTAAAGGTTGATCATGAACGTCTCTCGATTTTCGTTTCTGGTTATCATTTTGATGGCGTCTTTTGGGGCGTGTGACAAGGCAATCACTCCAGAGAAGAGCACGAGCACAATTGCGCAGGCGCCCGGATGTTTGTCAACGTTGCGCGCAAGTGCAACTCCCGACTCGTGTTTCTCATATCAATTTCATGACGTTCTTGTGGTCGATTTCTGTGCAACCGCCAATTGCTGCCCTGACATCAACCGGTTCTCATCGAAGCATACTATTCGCAACGATACCATCGCGGTAACAATCGCTGACACGGCTGCACCGCTCTGCCGTTGCATATGCACATACAACTTGCACGGGGAGTTTTCTGAACTACCGGGGAATCAATACCTCTTTGTGGTGTATCGACAGGACTATTCCAGCAGACTGGTCTTCTATTCGGAGAGAGTGTTCCGGAATTGAAAACGATGAGGAGTAAAATAGAAGTGTTGGCCATCGTAATGTTTCTGTTTCCAGTGCTTCTCGTTGGTTGCACTTCACCTGATGGTGGCGCTGACGATGAGTATCTGACATTCCCCTCGTCTGTTGCCTCCGTGACTATCACGAGCCAATCGCCAATCGGGATCTCATTTGTAGCAAAAGCCTGGTGGCACAATGGCTGCGGTCGATTCTCCCGGGTAGATATTTCCGGAAGCGACTCGGTGTACTTCGTCACGGTCTTTGGATTTCAGAGGAAGCATGCAGTGTGTACACAAGCCTTCATTCAATATGACGCGACGGTTTCAGTGACTATTCTGCAGCCGGGGATCTACACGTTCAAGTTTTGGCGGTCGGATACGTCGAGTTGTGATACGACAATAAGCATTCATTGAAGGGCGTTCGCTCATCAAAGGAGATGAAATGAATCGGGCGTGGCAGGTGATACAAAACCTATTTCGCATTCCGTCGAAACACGAACCGGGTGAGATTGATGCAATTCTTTCCGAGGACTTCACGCGGCTGAGACAAATCGACGCGGACACATCTCCGCAATGGCTTCGTCTCCAACGCTCAATGAACGAAAGAGAAGTCCGGGCCGCGCATGCCCGGTTGGTGCCGCGACTCGCGTTCGGCGCAGCCATTGTTGCTCTTGCGGCAGTCGGGACATATCTCTACGTTGCTGGCCCGCAGCAAACTGCTGAAACATTTACAACGGCCAGAGGCCAACAAACGCATCTCGTTCTGCAGGACAGCTCTGAAGTAACACTCAGCTACACCAGCCGGCTTGTGGTCTCAAAGATGGAGCAGGGCAAATCCCGCATGCTTTCTCTGACCGGCGAAGCATTCTTTCGTGTGCAGCGTAATGAAACCCCCTTCGTTGTCGAAACCGACGTTGGGAGAGTGCGGGTGGTCGGGACGGCATTCAACGTTCGAGCGCGGGAGGCATCGCTTGAAGTTGTTGTGGTACACGGCGTCGTTGATGTGACCGTCTCGAAGGATGGAAAGGACAGCACGCTCACGCTTACTCAGGACCAGAGTGCCGTTTGTTCGCAGGGAGGCTATCCGGATCGCGGCGGTGATGTTTCGGCTGCTGAATATCCGGCGTGGATGCACGGCAAGCTCTCGCTGAATGCGACAACCTTCGAAGCTGCGTGTCGTGAAATCGAAATGAGGTTTGATGTTGTCGTGAATATTGAAGACATCCATCTTCGGAACGAAATCATTACGGGAACACTTGAAGCGAAATCCGCAGACTCTGCCATTGCAGCACTCTGTGGGCTGACAGGCAAACGAATGAGGCATGACGAACAAGGATATCATATTCATTAGCCTGCTTCTTGTCTTCGCCGCTGTGTCGAGTGGTGAAGGGCAAGTCGTGACATCGGCGCGTTCATTCGAGTTCCGAGACACGAAGCTTCGTGTGGCGTTGGATTCGCTTATGCGCTGGTATGGCGTGTCGTTGATGTATCTGGACAGGGATGTCGCGGAAAAAACGGTCACCGCCGGGTGCAGGGAGTGCAATTTTGAAGACGCATTCAGGAATGTACTCGAAGGACAACGTCTTTCATGGAAAGTGTTGGGCGAGCAGATTCTGCTTGAACGAGAAGAAGCGGACTTGTCTCCGCGCTTTTCAACGTTAGCCGGAACGATCACCGATTCGCTCACAGGTGAATGGGTTGTCGGCGCGAGCGTGATTCTTCGTCATGATGGAGATGAGAATCATGCAAAGATTTACCGGTGGTGTTCAACGAACGAGTTCGGATTTTACTCCTTGCAGAAAATACAACCGGGGAGCTACACATTGACGATTCGCTCAGTAGGACACCGGACAAGAAGCGAGCGGGTGACCGTGGCGCAGACTTCATCGTCCAATCATGACCTCGTGCTGGTCCAGCAAAACGTCGTGCTGCCCGAAGTGACAATTGAAGGACATAGATCTGCTCTTGCCGCTTCGGAAGGAATTTCACGCGGCGTGTACATCCGGGCGACACCATCCGACCAGAATCAGTACTTTCTCGAAGGAACGAGGATTTACAATCCTGTGCATTATGGCGGCGTGCTCAGCACGTTCAACGGTGATGCGCTGCGCGACGTGCAGATGGTCGCAGGTGGCGTTCCTCCATACTATGGTGGACGCATCGGCGGTATACTCGATGTTACGATGCGCAACGGAACCAGCGAACGACTGGCCGGCTCCGCGACGGCCGGATCGCTCGGCTCCAGCTTAGTGCTTGAGTCTCCTATTTCGGAGCAGACGTCGATCCTTCTTTCCGGGAGGAGAAGCTACCCTGATGTTTTGATTGCGCGAGAGCAGCCGGCCGGTTTGCGAAGCGATCTGAGTTCGACGGAGGTTGTGGCAAAAGTGAACCACGTATTTGGCGGAAACAGCCGGCTGTCGGTGAACGGCTACATCGGCCGCGACACGTATAGCAATCTTGTCCGGGATGGCATCGGACAAAAACTCGACAACTCGCTGCGCTGGGGAAATGCTGCAGCAAGTCTCAGGTGGATCAGCATTGTTTCTCCGTCGTTGTTTGTCCACGCATCGTTCGGCCTCACGCGCTATAACTTCACTGTAGAGCATCGATTTTCCGATCCGGCGGATGAGCTATATCGGTCAACTTCTGTTGTTGAAGACATCGCTCTGCGCGCTCATGCCGAGTACTTCTACGATGAGTTTCATACAGCCCGCGCCGGTGTCGAGTTGATTCATCATCGCATGGCCGGAACGATCAGCGCATTCTCGAGCCAGATCGCGCCAGCATCGCTGGGCGGTTTTTCGCCGTGGGAGTTATCGGTGTACTTTCAAGACCAGTGGGGGCTGCTTCCGTCCGTGTCGGCGGAATTGGGCGCCCGCGCAACATCGTTCGTCAGCAGTGGCGGAACGTTTTCGGCAGTCGATCCCCGCTTCTCACTGATTGTTTCTCTCGACGAAACCTCGCGCCTGTACTCGTCGCTCACTGCGGTCAATCAATTCGTTCATCCGTATCGCAGCAGCGGCATCTTCCTTTTCTATCCGACAATCTTTTTCTATCCGTCAACCGACGAGGTTCGCCCCTCAACATCGTTCCAGGTGTCAATGGGGGCTGAAATGAATTTCCATGACGATACGTACTCGTTGACAGTCGAATCGTATTACCGGATGACCCAGAAACTCCACGAGTTTGTTTTCGATACAACGGCAAGGACCGACATTGCTGAGGCGTTGATTTTGGGAGAAGGCACGATATACGGTGCCGAGATTTCTCTCACGAAAAGAACTGGCGACCTCACTGGTTCGCTTCGCTACAGCATATCATGGGCGAAGAACCGGTTCGCTGAACTGAATGGCGGCGAACCGTTCAGGCCGCGCTTCGATAGACGCCACGAGCTGTACGCATCATTCATGTATTCACCCCACGAGAGCTGGTCGTTTGGCGTCATGGCCCTCATTTCGGGAGACGAACTCCGGGCTTTCGATTCTGGAACCAATTTGGCGTCATTTTCAAATCCGACAGGCAACAGCCGGATCGTGGGAGAGAATCAAAACATTCTGTATGCGGAGCCGTTTGACGTGAACGGTGCGCGCCTGCCCGGCTTCCAGCGACTTGAGCTGAGTGTTTTGCACAAGTTCTCGTTGTGGGGTTTGCCGTGGCAGTTCACGCTGAAGATGCTGAACGGTTATGGACTGCTCGACCCTTTTGTGTGGCAATTGCATACCCGCTCAGATACGCGGTTGCGATGGAGCGCGACGCTCGATGCGCCGGATCTCTTTCCGCTGTATCCGGTGGTGAGTGTAGGAGTGAAGTTTTGACCGACAACGTAACTGATACACTGAAAGGAACAAAAATGAATATCAGACTGAGTGCAATAACCACCATTGTTTTCCTCGCGCTTACGACGCCGACGTATGGGCAATACTACGGCGAGCAGGTGATGGAAAAATCGTTCGAGCAAACGGACTTCTTTTTCACACCATACCAGCTCATTCCATTTGGCATCGGGACGTTTAAGAATTCCGTGCAGGGTGTGCTGGATGATCCGCAAATCCAGCTCGCAGTGAACCCAGCATATCTTTACCACGACTCAGCGCGGGCCAGTTATGTGTATCTGGATTTCAGAAGTGCAAGGGAGATTCGCGAAACTAATGATTCGTACTATCCTTACCCGATACTTGCGCGAACAATGGCCTCCTCGAGCTTCATGCCCTATCCCCGCTACTACATCAACACGCGACGCGAACTTGAGCCGGTGATTTCCGCGGCGTATCTCTTCAGACCAACCGAAGGTGCACTCTCAAATCTTTCGCTCGGCGTCTCATATCAAATGATCTCGCAGGACGAGAAGTACTACGCCATCCCACAGGATATTTACAAATCTGTCCTGGGGGCGAATTATCTTGGCGTTCGCTCCGCTGCGGCAGAGAATATTCCAATCGTGGACAAGTACAGCGGGTCGGACGACATGCACCAGAATGGTCACTTTGTTGCATTGTTCGCAGGGTGGGAGTTTGATCCGTCATTTCAAGTCGGTGTAAAACTTGGTCGCGTCACGTTTGATCGCGATGGTTCATACGGTTCTCAGAATCTTTGGGATTCGTACTACTCTACAGACAACACATCGCTTTGGCGCAACAGCGAGGGACGGAAGCAAACGTACCGGCACTGGGAATTGATTGGCGGCGCAAACTATACTCTCGACGCAAGGTACAGTATCGGTCTCACGGGTGGTTATCTTTGGGGCAATGCCGATCAGACGCTGATGCGGGGAGATTCTTCATACTACGCGTACGGACAGATCGGCTCGACGACACAGAACTGGAATTTCTGGGATCACTCCAGCAACCAGCATCAGTCGTGGGCGCACGATGGCAAGACATACCTTGGCGGCATTAACCTGAAAGCGCAGGTGAATCCGTCGCAACTGTTCCAGTTCCACTACCTCTACACGCGGCAGAACACCGACCTTTTGCTGGCAGGCAACATCATCGATTCGTCATACGGCATGTCAAGATACCAGTATGATACAACTATCAGCAACTATACATCCAGGTATGCACTCTTTGATCGACGAACGGGGACGGGAACAAGCGTCGGAGATATGCACCGGGCAGTTGGTTCGCTGCAATGGCAGATCAGCCCACGCGTGAAGTTGTCCATCGGCCTGCAGTATGAAAGCAGAATCGTTGAGACAAAAACAAACGAAGGCGTGGTTGGCAATCGGTATTCACG
>CAYJNF010000258.1:0-5857 GCA_964370915.1 uncultured Chitinophagales bacterium | reverse complement strand
CTTCATCCTTCCGCCGAAACGTTCGCGGATCTTGCTGAGCACCAAATTGTCGGCAAGTGCATGCTGCAACTTGAGAAGCGGAGCAAAACGCTTCGCCTTCTTCGCGGCAGCATAGGCCTTGCCTGTTTTGATCGCCCAAAAGAAAATCAACTGTCGTTTTTTCGGGGCCGAGGCCACTTGCTTCATAATGCGGCTGTGCATGCGTTCGAACAGGCGGGGAACAGTCGTGACAATTGTCGGGCATACTTCCGTCAGGTTGGCTTGCACAGTCTCGATGCTTTCGGCATACGCGACGGTTGCGCCGCACGCCAGTGCGGTGTAGTTTCCTGCCATCCGTTCAAACGAGTGACTGAGAGGAAGGAACGAAAGCAAAACATCGGTCTCCTCAATCCTGACATGCGTTGATGTGTCTCTTACGTTTGTGCAGAGATTCTTGTGAGTCAGCATCACGCCTTTCGGGTTTCCCGTCGTTCCCGACGTGTAGATCAACGTCAGGAGGTCTTCCGCTTTGACGAGTTTCCGCGCTTCAGCAACATGATTCGGATGCTTCTTCGAAAACTCTTTGCCCCGGTCAAGAAGCTCGGCGTACGACATCACCTGTGGCTCGCTCACGTTCGTGTACTCGTTCATCACAATCACGTGCTTGAGCGTTGGCACCGACTCGAGCGACTTGAGCACTTTGTTGAGTTGAAACTGATTGGAAACGATCACGGCTTTGACATCGGCATCGTTGAAAATGAATTCGTTTTGTTTCGCCGTCATCGTCGGATAAACGGGAACGCTGATCGCTCCCAGAGCAGCAATCGCCTGATCGCAATACACCCACTCAGGTCTGTTTTCTGCTATGATGCTCACGCGGTCGCCCCGTTCGATTCCCAGTGAAGCGAGGCCAAACGCAGTCAACTCCGCTGACTGCCGAACCTCTTGATAACTGATTGGTCTGTACTCGCCGTCTTTCTTGGCCATCAGCATGGGACGCGGGCTATTGGCAAACCTTGCCGTAAGAGCTTCGAACATCGCAGGGATGGTAGAAAATTCTTGAACAACAGGCATAGACAACCTCTTGGTGGTTTTAGAATGATGGAAACTTGGAACGGAACAATCGGGTTGGTAGAGAGAGATGACACCGTTTTCATGCACAATATATTCTCTCGAACTCACAAAAACAAGATTCAAAAAATTTTGTCACCTCACTGACTACTATTAATCAAATGAGTCTTGGTCGCAGAATTTTTTGTTTATGCTAACCTGTTGATTTCATTGACGGAGAAAAATTGACTGAAGTTTTAACTTGACTTCACTTTGAGACCATGTTATATTTTCACCCACTAATTTCTGATGGCTATGTGTGGATTGCATGTCATTACTCCAACTCGTTCTCATGCAAGATGTAATATGAACACTTCAGTTCATTTGGCAGAGAGCGCATTTGAATTTCGACCAATCCAACTCTGAACATGAGACTCGCTAGGCCCGCTTAGAAGCACTTTAATCGGGCTTTGTTGTTCTAATAGAAAAGTAACTGGTTCAAAACCGTTTAACACTTTATTGAAGGGATAGGCAATGGCCCACAAGGATTCCCCCACAGCCGCCATCGTTTCCAACGGATCTGGTCAGGCTGGCGGTTCGTCCATTGGATTGAACCCGCACGTCATGGATTTGGCGCTCAATGCTCTCGACTACTATGGCGACAATGATCTGGCGGCAGACGTTCTTCGCTCCAAATACCTTGCGCCCAACGAACAGGGCCCGATGCACCTTTGGGATCGCATCGCCAAAGCACTCGCTTCCGTCGAGAAGTCCGATGCGGAAAAGGAATACTGGTACAATCAGTTTCTCGCTCTCTTGTTTGATTTCAAGTTCGTTCCGGGCGGACGCGTAATGCACGGAGCCGGCCGCGATGAGGCCCGCCGCAAGCCTACCCTTTCCAATTGTTACGTGATTCCGATTGAGGATGACAGTCTTGAGGGCATCTATCGCTGCATTACCGAGTCAGCGATGGTCTATCGCACCGGAGGTGGAGTCGGAACCGATCTGTCGGTTCTGCGTCCCGAGGGCGCGCCCGTCAACGCAACCATTGATCACTCGCCCGGCGGAACGGCATTCATGAACCTGTTCAGCGAAAGCACCAATACCGTTTCGCAAGCCGGACGCCGCGGTGCCCTGATGCTGACCATTCGCGTAGACCATCCGGACGTGGAGAAGTTCATTACGATCAAGAACGATCCTCTGCGCCAGAAGGTCAAGCACGCCAACATCAGCGTCCTACTCACTCATGAGTTCATGGATGCAGTCATCAAAGACAAGGACTTCGAGCTTCGATGGGGCGAAAAGATGTACCGCAAGGTGAAAGCGAAGGAGTTGTGGTTCAAGATCATCAAGAACGCGCATTCATCTGCAGAGCCTGGAATCATTTTCTGGGACACGATGAAGGATTACCACAATGTTGAATACGCCAACCCGCTGACGAGCACAAACCCGTGCGGCGAGCAGCCACTTGCGTCGTACACCGCATGCAATCTCGGCAATATCAATCTGAGCAAGTTCGTTGACGAAAACGGAAACTTCAATTACGATGAGCTTGCCAGCGTCACGCGCATCGCGACCCGATTCATGGACAACGTTATCGAGTACAACATGGACAACCATGCACTCGATAAGATCAGGAAGGCCGTCGCTTCCGACCGACGCGTTGGTCTCGGTATTACCGGCCTTGCCGATGCGTTGGTAATGATGAAGATAAAATACGACACACAGGATGCACTCGACATAACCGAAAAGGTGATGCGGGTTATTCGCGACGTGTCGTACATGACTTCCGTTGAACTGGCAAAAGAGAAGGGTGCCTTCCCTCTCTTCAACTGGGAAGGTTATTCAAAGAGCAAGTTTGTGCAGAGCCTGCCCGAAGAAATCCAGGAAGCAATCCGGAAGAATGGTATCCGCAATAGTACTGTGATCACTGTCCCACCTGTCGGAACGGGATCCATCGTTGCGCAAACCAGCTCAGGCATCGAGCCGATCTTCTGCACGAGCTACCGGCGCAAAGTGAAAAACCACGATGGCGACACATATACGGAATACAAGGTCTATCACCCGCTTGTCAAGAAGCTGTTCGGCGGCGACGAGAACCTGCCCGACTACGTGGTAACGGCACACGACATCGACCCGTATTTCCGCGTGAAGATGCAGGGCGTGATTCAAAAGTATGTTGACAGCTCGATCTCCTCCACCGTCAACCTCGCGGAAGAAGTAAGTGTGGAGACTGTAGCCGACATTTACATGACGGCATACAAAGCCGGACTCAAAGGCATTACCGTGTACCGCGAAGGAAGTCGCGAGGGAATTCTTCAAACAGAGGAATACGCGAAGAAGCAGGAAGCGAGCAAGTTATCGGCACAAGCTCCTCCACCGGCAAAGCAAAGCGGACCACGCGAGCGACCGCACATGACATTCGGCGTCACCGAACGTGTAAAGACGGGCGAAGGCTATCTGTATGTTACGATCAATGAAGACGATTCCGGAGTCTGCGAAGTCTTCTCGACGATTGGCAAAGCTGGTGGTAACGCAGCGGCGCAGTCCGAGGCCATCAGCCGGCTCATTTCGCTTGCGCTGCGCTCGGGTATCGAGCCGCGTGAGTTGGTGAAGCAGTTGAAAGGCATCTCCGGGCCAATGCCCGTATGGGATGGCAGTGGCGGGCAGATACTTTCCACGCCCGATGCCATTGGCAAGGTGCTGGAACGCTACATTGAAAACCGCGAGCAACTCCGGCATTTCCGTGATGTTGGCCCGCCGACACCCGTGGTCATGACTGGCGTACCCAAGAAGGCACAGACAAACGACCCTGCTCACCCGGCGGTCGGAGGACCGAGAACAAGCACCACCTGCCCCGAGTGCGGTACGAACGTTGAACATGTAAGCGGCTGCGTGGTGTGCTATAATTGCGGGTGGAGCAAGTGCTGAGTGTTTTTCAATTCTGAGACCCGAGTTTTTTTCGGGTCGAAGAATATGATCGATCTTTGACTTAATGAAGCGTCTTCCGTCCAATGAAAGTTGGACGGGTTTACTTGGAACAAACAAGTTGTAATTGCGGGCTTGAACAAGTGCTGATTTGTATGTGAAACCAACTTAGTTTTCTTCGAGTGCAACAGTTCGAATAAGTAGATTTCTGAACCAACAGATTAGAAGCCCATTCACCCGCGGCGAGGTGGATGGGCTTTTTACATTTTTTTGTTTTGGAATAGGAGTGAACATGCAAATCTTAATGCTCTTGATAGGAATACTATTGGGAGGCTTCGCGGCTTGGTACATAACCAAACTGCGATTCGAGCAATCGAACGTGCCAACAAGTGAAGTTGAACAACTACAAAACGAAGCCAACTCGCTAAAAACAAATCTCACGGTTGAAACCGAACGGGTCAATTTGCTCAACAAGAATCTTGAGAAGACGGAAAGAAGTCTGAGCGATGCCAATCTCAAGATTAACGAATTGACGGGTAATCTCTCAGCCGAAGCTAAGTCTTGTGAGTCACTCAAAAAGCAGTTGAGCCAATCTAATGAAGAAATCAAGAGTCTGAGGCAAACTGTTGAAGAAAAAAGAGAAGAAATTGGAGATCTCAATAGAACAATGGCCACCAACAAAGCCGAATTGGATTCTGCAAAAAAATCTCTAAAATCTGCGGAAGAAACAATCACCACAAATTCCGAAGACATCAAGGTAAGAGGTGACGAAATCATGCAGTTAAGCAAGCAGGCTAGCACTTTATTGGCAGAGAGGAACTCGCTCGAAGAAAAACTTGCCACACTTAAAACGGAGATAGAGGAAATTAGAAAGACATCTGAGCTTGTATTCAAAAATGTTGCTAGCCAGATACTTGAGGAGAAATCCAGCAAATTCACCGAACTGAATAGTACTAATCTTCAGAACTTACTTGGACCTCTTGGCGAGCATATCGATTCCTTCAAAAAGAGGGTCGAAGAAGTATATGACAAGGAATCTAAAGAGAGATTCTCTCTCGGAAGAGAAGTCGAAAAGCTTGTCCTTTCGACCCAGAAGATAAGTGAAGATGCAAATAACCTAACCAAGGCACTGGAGGGAAGTAGCAAAGCCCAAGGTGACTGGGGAGAGATGATTCTAGAAAGAATTCTTGAGAAATCGGGCCTTGTTAAGAACCGCGAGTATTTCATTCAAGAATACCTAAAGGACGACGACGGAAGTGTTCTCAAGAATGACGACGGTACAAAAATGCAACCAGATGTTACCATACTCTATCCAGACAACAGAAGAGTGATCATCGACTCAAAGGTATCACTAGTTGCGTACAAGCAATTAGTAAACTCGAACGAGAATGTTGTGCAAGAAATCTCTCTCAAAAATCACATCAGATCCCTGAGAAACCATGTCGATCAACTTAGCAGGAAAAACTATCAAGATTTTGCAAGAAGCTTAGATTTCGTTATGATGTTTGTTCCTATCGAGCCGGCATATCTCATTGCGACCCATAATGATGAGGAACTGTGGAGCTATGCATACAACAAACGTGTTCTTCTTACCACCCCAACAAACCTAATTGCTATCTTAAAGGTTATAGAAGACCTATGGAAAAGGGAATACCAAAGCAAGAACGCTCTTCAGATAGCGCAACGCGGTGGACAGATGTATGATAAGTTTGTCTCATTTGTTGAGACTCTTCTCGATATCGGTGAGAATATCGCAAAGGCTCAGAAGAGTTATGACAAAGCTGTCGTTCATTTGAAAAACGGACGGGGTAACTTGATAACCCAAGCAGAAAAGATGAGAGAACTGGGAGCTAAGGCAAAGAAAACACTCCCATCGGATCTTATCAATGATGTACATGAT
>CAYJNF010000257.1:0-5863 GCA_964370915.1 uncultured Chitinophagales bacterium | reverse complement strand
ACGTAAGACTGATGCCGAGGAAGGAAGAGTTGTCGCGACCATCTTTCAGAGTCAGACCGTTAAGCAGAACCACGGCCCTGTCGGAACCTCCGCCATTTGCGTTTTCCGTCCCGCCGCTTCCGCGGATCAGCAGATCACCCGCGGCCGTTGACTGCACGCCAGCCTGGAGGCTCACGACACCGACGACGGAAGCCGTCGGAAGTTTCGTCACCTCAATCGCAGAAATATTAGCGACACTGGATGACACGTCCGGCTGCACCACAGGACGTTCGGCAACGACGGTTACTTCCTGGCCTTCGATCGCTTCCTCACTGAGCCGCACGTTCAGTGTGGTCGTCTGGTCGATTTCGACGACAACGTCGGTAACCCGTTTGACGGTGTAGCCGATAAGCGAAGCCTGGACTGTGTATTTGCCGGGGGGAATATTAAGAATAGAATAGTATCCCTCGATGTTGGTTGTCGCGCCGGTGTTGAGGCCTTGCACCACAACGTTGACGGAAACGAGTTTCTCGCCCGACTGGGCGTCAACCACCGTGCCGACAATTTTGCCAGTTGTTCCACTGAAGGCGACGGTTAGGAGTACTATGTGAAGAAAAACGAAGAGAGTAGCCAATGATCTCATGCGCATTCTCCTGGATTAAGTATCGACATAAATGCCACTTTGAGGTAAGGAATTGAAATGGACAGGTGTTTCGTGAGACCTGGTGTCAGGAGAGAAGAATAGCCTGACCCAACACTACAAGTTTAAGAAATGTTGACCCAAGTGTCAAGTTCTATGTCTACAGCTTGCGTGCGCCAATTCCCGGACCGACAGGCATCGTGATTTTTCCATCAACGATCTGCGCGCCATTGAATATGTCATTTTTTATCAGCACAGCGCCATCAAGATCCGCATAGTCCACAAGCGGCGAGAGCTGCGCCGCCGCGGAGATTGCGCACGATGTCTCCGTCATGCAACCAAGCATCACCTTCATGTCGAGTGCACGGGCAAGCTGCATCATCTTATATGCTTCGTGCATGCCGGTACACTTCATGAGTTTGATATTAATACCATGGTACGCGCCCCACGCCTTTCGCACATCGGCCAAACGCACAACACTTTCATCGCCAATAATCGGAATCGGACTGCGCTCCTTCAGCCACGCATGCTCGTCGCGCATCTCCTTCGGCATCGGCTGCTCGATCATGTCGATGCCTTTCGATGCAAGCCACTCGATCATCTTCAAAGAATACTCTTTGTCTTTCCAGCCTTGATTGACGTCGGCGCGCAACGGCTTGTCCGTTACTTCGCGAATTGTCTCGATCATTTCTTTGTCGTTTTCGCGACCGAGCTTTACCTTCAGCACTTTGTAGATGTCGGCTTCACGTACTTTTTGCCGGATAACTTCCTTGTCCTTGTCGATGCCGATGGTGAATGTTGTGACGGGAGTTTTCGCCGGATCGAGACCCCACACCTGATACCATGCAAAGCCGAGTTTCTTTCCCAGCCAATCATGAAGCGCAATATCCACTGCTGCCTTTGCTGCGTGGTTGCCCGGTGCAAGGGCATCAATATCTTTCAACACATCTTCGAAAACTGCCGCGTCCTGGTATTTCTTCAAATCGACTTTCGAGAGAAACGCATGTGCGGTTTCATGACTTTCGCCCAGGTAGGGCGGCATCGAAGCCTCACCATACCCCACGATGCCTTCTTTTTCAACTTCCACCATCATTACTGCTGTGGTCGTTCGCGAACTAACCGCGACAGTGAATGTGTGCTTGAGTTCAAGTGTGTACGGATAGAAACGAAATTGCATCTCACCCATGATTCTTGGTTCCAACGTGTCAAAGAAATGAAATGGCAGGGTGCCCGCAATCGCCGGCATCGTCCCTGCTATTGCCGCTTGCCTTAGGAAATCGCGCCTATTGATTCTCATTGCTTTTGAAATACGGAATGGACTTCAGACGACGGACTCCATTTTCCTCGCCAACGCCAATGATGCGCGTCGCCCGCACGACAGACATTGTACGAAATTCGCTATAGTCGGGCGCCTTGGGATCGAAACTGTTGATCCGCACGTCGCCGCCTTCATGAATAAACCGCAGGCTATCTATGTAAATGCCCACATGGGTAATCCGCTCCTTCTTCTCCGCTGTGGCCTTCCGGCCAAAAAACACCAGATCGCCCTTGCGCAAGTGACTGAAGTTTTCTTCAATGCTCACCGGCTCGCCGATTGCGGCCTGTTGGTTCGCGTCCCGCGGCAGCAACACGCCATTCAGAAAGTAGACGGTCTTCGTAAAACCGGAGCAGTCCAACGTCTTTGCAGAAGTTCCTCCCCAAAGATACGGAACGCCCTTGAAGCGCTTTGCTGTAGCGATGATCCGTTCCGGCGTATCCTGCACTTCGGTCAGCCATTGATGCAGAGGTTGCGCATCGTTCCGCGCGACAAACGCCGCACGTCCATCGGGATACTCGACTTCAAAGAAGTCGTTGGTCTGCGTTTTGAGTCTCAGAATATTTCCCGCCACAAGATCACTGACGATATCCGTCGTGTTTCCCAGCCCGAGATAGGAATGTGTATATGTAGACGTAACGATGATCTTCGTTTGTTGAAGCCATGCTGCATATTCCTTTGCGGACCATACCGCCATGACATCATCCGTCCAGCCAAGATAATCATCGGGTGCCTGCACCAAGTACCACCCGTCATCTTCCTTCAGCAGCTTCAACGGAGTACCCATGATCACTTGAGTGACCAGCTCTTCATGGTGACCCGGCTTCGATCGCAAGTTGGCAACACTTATCGATACTACGCCGTAACGCTTGTCTCCGAGTGATTCCTGCGGCAGCACCGCCAGACTGTCGACGATAGTATAGCTCTCTCGTTGCTTGATAAACTCAAACAACTGTTGCTTCAAGTGAGAGCTGTGAATCTCTCCTTTCAGCAGCAGCTGGTTCCCATGAAGTTCACCCTTCACATGGAAGACGGTGGTTCGCTTGTCGGGAGCGAGTTTCATTTTTGCTTCTTCAAGAAGCGCGGTCGGACCTGGATTTTCATTTTCAAACATACACGCAACTGCAAGGAAGAAGAGAATAAGGAGACCTGGGATCCGTTGTACCATCTTGCCGGACATGATTGGGTGTGAAGAAAGGAGAAATGTATTGCTCGTGTTTCTTACACAATATCGAAAGAGAAGTGATGAATTGCAATACGCGTCATGCCTTCGTGAAATTCTGTGCCGGCGCGACACGCTATGACGTCAATAGGTAAAGGTAATTCCCACTCCTGCATCAAGACCACTCACGGACGTATTGCCTTTGACGTTGCCGAAAGTGTATTTCAGCAGAACCGGAATCTTAATGGACCCGGAAACCGAAAACTCCGGACCAACACCAACCACGCCAAGCACAGCGCCGGAAAGCGGATCCGAACTTTCTTCAAAAAATCTTCCTTCAAGAAGAAAACGGAGGACGAAGATGTTGGTCAGCTTTACCGCATAGAATCCGCCAAGCTCCAATTGATTTGGCTCGACTCTTTCCTGATTGGGAAGAAGCACGTTGCCAATGCGAACTTCGGTGTTCGACCGGAATCGCGCCACGGCGGAAAAACTCAACTCATCAAATCCCAAATAGCGTTTGAACCGGACACCGCCCAGCAATTTTCTCCCGGGGGCGAAGACCTCGACGTTGTTCACCTTATCCTTTCCAAAGATTGTAAACACGGCATCAAATGAGACTGTGGATACGGGATCGAGGCGAACGTCGCATCCGGCGCTGAGCGTTATTTCATCCGCCGGGTCGTAGTTGGTCAACGCGATGACGGGATCGAAGCTTCCGCGGTAGAAGTACATCGCACCAACTCCCACAACAACTCTGTCACTCACAGGGACAGCCCAACTCACTGTTGGTGAAATGTTGAAGCCGGTTCCGTAATGGGGAACCTGCAGCCTGAACAGCGAATTGCTGATGAGATAGGAAGTTTCAAACTCTCCTTGCGTGAGCTTTTTCTTACCGCTCGGAAGATTCAGTCCGAGACCGAACACCATGTCCGCCGGTTCAAAATAGTAGTTCAGATTGAGTTGCACATCGTTCAAGCTTTGCAATGACGTGACATTCCCGCTCGCTGCGGCATAGGAGGTTCGCAGCGACACACTTGCTTCGCGAGTTAACGGCTGATACCACGTCAATGTGCTGCTCACTTCGGAGAACAGCGTTACTCCGCCGGATGCCCATTGCTGAAACATCGGCACCATGCTTAACGAAGCTTGCTGATTGATGATCTCCCCGTCCTCTTGGGCGAGGGACGGGCAGGCAATGCCGATCAGCACGATGGTAAGAATGCGTTTCATGTTCATCAGCGCAGTAAGAGAAGTTTTTTGCTCTCGACAAATTCTCCAGCACGCAAGCGGTAAACATACATTCCGCTGGCAAGCGTTGCACCTCCATTGTTTGTGCCGTCGAACTCGATTGTGTACGCACCGGTCAACTGTTCGCCATGTACCAGCGTCTTCGTGAGCTGCCCGAGCATATCATACACCTCAAGTACAACATCGGAACGCTTACCCAGCGTGTAGCGTATGGACGTTGATGGGTTGAAGGGATTCGGGTAATTCTGTTCCAGCGAGAACTCAAGTGGAACAAGCGGTATGCCGTTGCTTGCGCGTTCGGCAAATTCCTTCGTCCCGAGAATGATGCGAAATGACCTGATCGAATTGCGCGCACCAACCCGAACATCGAACGTGTTTCCAGTAAGCGGTACAATGCTGAATTGATCTTCATCCAACACAAAAAGATCGAAGCCCTCAGGCAGCCGGCCGATCTTCTCCACCGATATTCTGACTTCCTGATTGGCCACACTCGAAGTCACAATCATACGCCACTGTTGACCGTCGGTCGCTTGAGGCTTGAAGTTCGCGAGATAACGTTCACCGTCTTCAACAAAAGAGATTTGCACATAGTCTTGAATCTGCGGAGGTTCAGGCAAGTCAAGCAAATCCCTCCCCTGTGTCGCAGCTGCAGCAAATCCGATGTAATTGTACTCATCGTGCAGTGAACCGCTTGCCGCTGAAAACCGAACGGCACAATCGCTTGCGTCAGCATGCAACGACAACACAGAGATCTTTTCAAATTGTGGTGGTGCCTCGCGCGCAGGAATCGAGAGAGAGATCACCTGATCTGAATCGTTCAACACAAAGTAGCCTTCCCATGGGATCAGTTGCCGAACGTTTGGCACATACTGCACGCCGTCCCAGAAGTACGGCTTTCTCAGCAGGGCGCTATTGCTAATGCTATCCCACGTAATCGGAAACGCGAATGGCGAGGCAATTTGATTCCAGCCGGGCATCAAAGGAATGGTGAACGGACGCCCGGAACGCACCGAGCGGCCGTTATCGGCATCGAACTTTGCTCCGCTTTGCGTCACCAACCAGAACGCTGCTCCCGGCGTGAAGTGCGCGGCGATTGAATCAAATTCAATGCTTCTGTTTTCCTCCCACCGGAACAAGCGCCAGCGCAAAGGATTGTACGGTCCGTAATCATCGAACAATTGGTCCTGAGCCGTGGGGCTGCCAAGTTCCAGCGGAACAGAAACCATCCTGTATTGCCGCGACACGAACGTCTGCGCGGTGAATGTGCTGAGTGCCTTTATCTGGACGATTGCCGGATTGTTCGTGGGGTCGAGGTTAGGAGTCGTCACGCGCCGCTCGGCATTTGAAAACGCGATGTAATACTCCACTCCCCGAATCGTCATGACACTGTCCGGGAACGGCGCTTCGTACGCCGATCCCGATTCAGACAATGCGAGAGAGTCAAACAAACGCCGGCCGGCAACACGATAGAAGAGAATCGCGCGATCAGGAGTGAATCCTTCGGGTGGAGTAGCGC
>CAYJNF010000256.1:0-5869 GCA_964370915.1 uncultured Chitinophagales bacterium | reverse complement strand
GTGTGCAGTTTTCTTCCCCGCCCGTTGGAAGAAGATCCGGAGGCACTGAAGGTTCCCTTCTTTCACCGCAACACCGATTATGACGAGTTCATATTCTATCATGATGGCAACTTCTTCAGCCGCGATAATATAAAGCCGGGCATGGTTACTCTGCATCCCCGCGGCATCCATCACGGCCCCCATCCGAAGGCGCTCAAGGGGCAGGCAACGAAAACACACACGGACGAATATGCGGTGATGCTCGATGGCCTGAATCCGATTCACGTCCTTCCTGCCGGCGAAGCGGCAGAATGGAAAGAGTACTGGGCAAGTTGGATCGAGAAGAAGTAGCGCTGGGGTACATTATTCCATTTGTACGCTGTGAACTTAATACCTGTTCATTGAAACTATGTCTGATTCCTCGCCTTCGCTGAAAGAGAAGATCTTTCAAGCCCAATCGGTCGGCGGCATTCCGCCGGACCAACTGATGGTCTGGTTCAAGAACATTGGATCGCTGTTACTTGCCCGAGCTGAGGAACGCGAGGCAGAACCATTTCTGATTTATTACGGCGACGATGGTTCGCGGAAGGAATACTCGTTCCGGGAATTTTATGAAGAAGCATGCAAAACGGCGAACTTCCTTCAATCGGTCGGAGTTGCCCGCGGTGACCGCATCGCGACGGTTTCGCACAATCACTCTGACACAGTGATTCAGTATTTCGGCGCGTTTCTCATGGGTGCCGTCGTCGTGCCGCTGAGCGTTAGTGAGGACGACGCACGTATTGCGTACATTCTCCAAAACTCTGAGACAAAGCTCGCGTTTGTCAGGGATCAGTATGTGGAGCGAATCACGTCGATCCAGCCCCGCGTCCCGACACTGAAAATGATCGTTCAATCGGGTCACATCGTTGATTCCTCGTTCTCGAGCTTCGAGTTTGAGATAAGCAAGCAGTCAACACGTTTCGTTCCTGCTACTTCACCGGCCCCCATGGACGAAGCGCTGATCGTGTACACCTCCGGCACCACAGGACAGCCGAAAGGCGTCGTGCTCGTCCAGTATAACCTGCTCGTCGATGCAATGGCGATCGCGGAATGGCATCGCATCTCGAGCGATCAGCGCATGATGTGCGTGCTTCCCATTCATCACGTGAATGGTACGGTCGTGACGCTGCTGACACCCTTGTACGCGGGGTGCGGCGTCGTGCTCAACCAGAAATTCCATCCCGACAAGTTCTTTGAGCGTATAAGCATGGAGCGCGTTACGGTCGTCAGCGTCGTGCCGACGATTCTCCAGTTTCTCTTGCACGCAAGGCTTGGTCTTGAAGCCTACAAGCTCAAACATTTTCGTCATATCATTTGCGGTGCCGGCCCCCTCACGGTCGACCTTGCGATGAAATTCGAGCAGAAGTTTGGTATCCCCATCGTTCACGGGTACGGATTGTCTGAGACCACGTGCTACTCATGTTTCCTCCCGATCGACCTCAGTCAGCAGGAGCATCGTGCATGGTTGTCAAAGTTTGGGTATCCGTCGATAGGCGTTCCCCTGTCCGTTAACGAAATGGCAATCCACGATGAGAATGGGAATGAGATGCCTGAGGGCGAAAAGGGTGAGATCGTCATTCGCGGTCACAACGTGATGAAACACTACTTTCAAAATGAAGAGGCCAACCAGAAAACGTTTGCGTTCAACTGGTTCCGGAGTGGAGATGAAGGATTCTTTCGATATGATGAACAGCTCAGAAAATTCTTCTTTATCACCGGTCGCATCAAGGAACTTATTATTCGAGGTGGCGTCAACATCTCGCCCTTTGAGATTGATGAAGTTCTGATGAACATGCCCGGTGTTCAGGCCGGGATTGCGGTTGGATTTGAAAATGATTGGTACGGCGAAGAGGTGGGAGCATATGTCTCAATGAAGGATGGCATCCAGAAATCAGAAGCCGATGTTATCGCGTATTGCCGCAAGCACCTTCCCTTCTCAAAAAGCCCCAAGGTTGTCCTGTTCGGCAATCACATTCCCGTGACGTCAACGGGAAAATACCAGCGAAGCAAGTGCAAAGATTTCTTCGCCGCATACAAGTCGGTCCAGTTCACTGAGAAAATGGAAGAGCGACACCATGAATGATGCCGCTCTGGTGTGAAAATGTTACTTCTCGTCCACGTCTCTAAAATGTTCCGACAAACAATCCTGCGTTAATCATAAAGCCCTTGCCGCTCACGTTGGTGGGGACGCCCAGCATTTCATAGTTATCGTCAACCGTCCACGTCGGCGAGAACATGCCTACATAGCTGACGCCAAGACGCACTCCCACCCAACCGAGTATTCCGTACTCGATGTTCACCGACGGAACGTACACGAAGAAGGCGCCACTGAGCTTACGGGAGATGTTGCTGATCTTTCCGTTCAGATTGTAGTTTCCTGTTTCGAAATTCCCCCACTCCTGATTCCAGGTCAGCGCGCTTCCATCATGTTGGCGCAATGTCAGATCCATTCCCCCGCCGCCAAGCATAGTGCCGATCGAGAGGTCGAGGCGCTCTGCCAGCGGCACGACGTATTCCACCGTTACTCCGCCGAAGCTCACAGCAAGATCTGCATCTCGGCGAACTCCTGCGACGAGAGACGTGCTTGTCAGTTTACCATTCATACCAAGTCCGCCAACGCGAAGATTTGGAACAAACATGATGTACGCCGATCCGCCGATACCATTCATGTACATGCCGTTGTTCTTCAGATCCGCTCCTTTTGCTGCGACGAGAAAGGCGTTGACTGGGGCGACATCTACAAACAACCAGCCCGGCGTGTAGCCAAAGAGTCCGCCGATCTTTGCAGCCTTCGATCGTTTGGGTGGAATGGGTTCTTCCTGTGCCAATGCTAAACCAGAGACGAGCAAGAGCATCATCACCACTGCGCGCTTCATTGTGTTCCTCCGATGAGTGAAAATTGAAATCGAAACTGCGCAAAAGTTACCTAAATACTCCGAGAGATTCAATGAATTGATTGTCCTTCACGAGTTGCATATATTTGTGACCACAAATTCAGAATAGAGATTGAATGCGCCATCGATACCGAACCGTCGCCCTTTGTTTGACCCTTGTCGAAATCACTCTTGCTCAATCCCGGTTCACGTTCATACCGGGCAAGCTCGCGCTTCCGCCGTTCAGTGCCTCGCTTCAAGAACCTCGCGTCGGACTGCGGAAGGAAATCGAAACTTCAAAACTCAAGGTCGACATTGGCGCCTCTGTTGACATGCTTGAGTTCAGGCCGGGCGCTGATTCTTCGCACCGAATTCGGCTTGGCATCGACTTCTTTACGTATGCTCTCTCAACAAATTCGGAGGGACTGCGACTGCAGATTGATGCAGTCGACGGATATTTTGGTGGGCACGTTTCCTATATCAACGATGTTGACCCGGACTCACGAATAGCCGTACGTCTTCGCCTGATGCATGTGAGCGCCCACTTCCTTGATGGACACTACAACATAACCACGCAGTTATGGAAGGACGGGCGACAGCCCATTCCGTTCACGCGCGATTTTGGTGAACTGGTCGGGGCATACGCATTTCGAAGCGGTGAAGTGACCGGCCAAATCTATGGCGGGTTCAGCTATGCTACACTCATCCGGCCGGTTGAAATTCGGCGAGTCGAGTTGCAGGCGGGTTTTGAATTTCATGCAGATGAATTGGTCGAGAACGTGTTCGGGCGGCCGTTCAACCTCTACGCCTCAGACCATTTCCTGTTGCGAGGAATTCCAAGTTACATCGGCACCAATAATCTTGAATTTGGTGTGAAGTTCGGAGATTGGGGTTCGACCGGATTGAGGATCTTTGCGAGTCACTACAATGGTCTCGACGTGTTCAGTCAGTACTACGATCAACGACGCGAGAGTTGGGGTCTGGGGTTTGCGTTTGATTTTTGGTAAGAGGAGAATTGCAGTGAGTTTACTTAGCCTAAGCCGAGATCTGGCGCAATCTTGGAGAGCGCACCTACGACGAATTGGATATGCTCGTCGATGTTCACTCCCATCTCGTCAACTCCCAGTAGGATATCCTCCCTGCTCACAGTTCTTGCGAAGGCTTTGTCCTTGAGCTTTTTCTTGACCGATGATGAGTTAAGGTCCTGCAACTTGTTCGGTCGTACCAACGCGCACGCCACGACAAAGCCGCACAACTCGTCACATGCAAAGAGAGTCTTCGCCATCGGGGATTCACGCGGAACCTGCATTTGCGGAACGTGGCTGATGATCGTCGTCCGCACCTCGTCGGAATAGCCGTGCTCCCGCAAAATCTCCGAGCCTTTCATCGGGTGATCGGGAACTGTTGGATGGACTTCATAGTCAAAGTCATGAAGCAGCCCAACAATTCCCCACTTCTCCTCATCCTCACCGAATTTCCCTGCGTATGCCCGCATGGCGGCCTCGACTGCATAGGCATGTTTTCGCAAGCTGTCGGATTTGGTGTACTCATGTAAGAGATCAAGCGCTGCTTGACGGTTCACGTCGTCTCCAATCTGTATTTGCGTGGTAACGGAATGCAAGATAGAAGTTTGAATTGGAAAGTCAATGCATGATAATCCGACTCATCATGAGATAAAGTAGAAACACCTTTCCGCAAGACTCGAAGACTTACACAGCATCATCTAGCAAATTCTGGGAAGTTGTTCGCCTGAGAGCATATCGACGACGCGTGAACCGCCGATGTTGCTTTGCATGAGCACTGTCCCCTTGTGTCCGGCGATTGCTTCGCCGATGATTTGTGACTCTGCCCCCAGCGGATGAGATCGCATTGTGGCGAGCACAACGTCTGCTTGTTCGGGTGGGACAACGGCAATCACCTTTCCTTCATTGGCGACATACAAGGGATCAAGTCCAAGTATTTCGCACGCTCCTCTCACTTCGTCACTGATCGGAATACTCTCTTCGTGAATTCTCAGTCCAATCTGACTGCTTTCCGCAAGCTCGTTCAGAACGCTGGCAACGCCTCCCCGTGTCGGGTCGCGAAGGACTCGAATGCTTTTGGTTGCGTTCAGCATAGTACTGACCAGGCCGTTCAGCGCGGCAGTGTCGCTCTTGATTTCAGTTTCGAATTCCAGGCCTTCGCGCACCGACATGATGGCAATCCCATGAACCGCGATAGGCCCGTTGATGAGTATCTTGTCGCCGGGCCTGATCGAGGTTGGATCGATATTCACACCCTCAGGTATCGATCCAATTCCCGAGGTGTTAACAAAAATCTTGTCGCCTTTTCCGCGATCAACAACCTTCGTGTCTCCAGTAACCAACTTCACGCCTCCGGCCGCCGCTGCTCTCTGCATCGAAAGCACAACGCGCCACAGGTCCTCCATCGCAAATCCCTCCTCGATGATGAGTGCTGAGGAGAGATAGAGCGGAGTAGCACCACACATCGCAAGGTCGTTGATCGTTCCGTTGACAGCAAGTTCACCAATGTCGCCGCCGGGAAAGAATATCGGATTGATGACGTACGAATCTGTTGAAAAGGCAAGACGCGAACCATTCACGTTGACTATCGCTCCATCATGAAGCGGTGCAAGAAACTCGTTTCCAAACTGCGACAGAAACATCTTCTGGATGAGTTGATGAGTCAACTTGCCACCGCCTCCGTGGGCGAGCAAGACGTTCTTGTACTCACTGATCGGAACAGGACAAGAAAGTCCCCCGGAGAAATCGTTGAATGGTTCGTTGGCCATACTTACTTCACGAGCATGAGTGATCGGGTTTGGATAAAATTCCCTGCTTCGAGACGATAAAAATACACGCCCGAGCTCAATCCTGCTCCGTCGAATTGTGCCGCATACTTGCCGGGAGAAGCCTGTCCCTGAACGAGGTCGGCAACCTTTGCCCCGAGAACATTGTAGACGGCAAGCCGAACTG
>CAYJNF010000255.1:0-5913 GCA_964370915.1 uncultured Chitinophagales bacterium | reverse complement strand
TGAAACTCACGACTTCGTCAGACAAGCAGACCTACCGGCCGGGTGATGAGGTTACGGTGAATGTCGCGGTCAGGTATGCAAACGGAGCGGCAGCGCAAGCGGAGGTGACAATCAGTATTGCGGACAAGGGTGTGCTGAATCTGATTGGATACGCGCTGCCCGATCCGTTTGAGTTGTTCTATGGCCCTCGTCCTCTCGCGGTCTCGACAACGGAATCACGCGCGCAGATTGTGCTGGCCCGGAGTTTTGGCGAGAAGGGAGAAGAGGAAGGTGGTGGAGGTGGAATGGATCTCGGTGGCGTTGCGACGCGGGGAAACTTCAAGTACACTGCATATTGGAATCCGGTTCTCCGCACGGACAGTACAGGCAATCTCACAGTAAAGTTCAAGCTTCCTGACAATCTCACGACATTCAAGATCATGGCAGTCGCCCAATCGAAGAAGTCAGAGTTTGGCTACGCGGAGAACAGTTTCACAGTGAACAAGCCGCTTCTGTTGCAGGCTTCCCTTCCGCGTTTTGCCCGTGTTGGAGATACGTTTGAAGCAGGGGTTGTTGTTCACAACTACTCGGCAGCAAGCGGAACCGTGAGTCTGAAGACATCGGGCAAGGGAATTCAATTCAAAGGAAAAGAGATTGTCGAATTCAAACTCGGCGCAGGAGAAAGCAAGGAAATTCGCCATCAGTTCGAGGGGCAACATGTGGGCAAGGCGACATTTACTTTTCAGGCCGCCATGCAGAAAGAGACTGATGGACTCACGGTAAGCATTCCTATTCAAGTCCCTCGTCAACGAGAGGTTGTTGCGCAGTACGACGCTGTGCAAGCATCGTTGGAATCAAAACTCATCGTCCCGAAGGACACATACTCCGACCTTGGTTCAATTGAATTCACGGCTGCCTCGACGGCACTCACGGGGCTGGAGAATGGAGTTGAGTATCTCTTCTCGTATCCTTATGGATGCATTGAGCAAAAGGCTTCCCGCGTGCTTCCGATTATTCTCGGCCGGCAGATGGTTGAGGCGTTTGGGTTTGAAGCGTTGAAGGGGAAAGATGCAAAGGCTGTAGTGGCGAGTACGTTGCGCGAGTTCAAGAACTATCAGACTTACAGCGGCGGCTTTTCATATTGGCCGGGTGATGGACGCGATGCTCCGTATGCATCGGCATTTGTCATGTACGTGCTCGTTCAGGCAAAGCGGAATGGATATGCAGTCAACGAAGCGATGTTCGCCAGCGGAGTTGATTACATCAAAGGAGTGCTCCGGTTTCAGGATAACATGCCCAACTATCCGTACGGTTACAACGCGTGGGCGGGCACGAAGACTTTGATACTCTACACGCTGGCGCTGCTCAAACGGCCTGAGCCCGCGTACTACGAGACGTATTTCAAGAATCTGGATCGCATTCCGTTGTTTGCAAAAGCAAATCTGCTCAAGTCGGTACAGGCGTCGACGAAAAACAAGAAGATGGTTCAATCCATTACATCAAACCTTCTCAACAACATCAAGGTGAATCCCACGAGTGCGCACTTTGAAGAGCCGAACATCAAGGGACTTGAATGGTGTTGGAATTCCGATGTGCGAACCACAGCCATTATTCTTCAGGCATTGTTGGAAACAAATGGCTTTCCCGGGGACAAAGCCGACTATCCGGCAAAAATCGTGAAGTGGCTGATGCAGCAGCAGAAATCAGGACGATGGGAGAACACACAAGAGAATGTCTACGTTGTGGACGCACTCGCGACGTATTTCAAAAAATATGAGAGTGAAGAGCCGAAGTTCAAAGCAGAAATATCGGTCGCCGGCAAATCGATTCTCAGCAAGATGTTCGAAGGGCGAAGCCTGAAGATTGAGAAGACGACACAAACGCTTGACAAGTTTGAGCAAGGAACGGAACTTGCGTTGCAGTCGAAGAAGGAGGGTGCCGGGATACTGTACGTTGGCGTCCGCATGGCGTACTATCCAAAGGCCGATGACCAGATGCGCGATGAAGGCATTGCCGTGCTGAAGACGATGGAGCCGTTGACGCAGACTGACAAAAAGTGGGATGGCAAAACGTTCGCCCCCGGAACAATCGTCAAGGTAACGTTACGTGTCATTACGCCACAGCAACGCAACTTTGTTGTGGTTGATGATCCCTTGCCGGCAGGACTGGAAGCGGTGAACACCTCGCTGCAAACGGAAAGCACGGAACTCGCTCAAGCACTTTCTTCAATTCAATCGGAAGAGCGAAGTTATCGATGGTGGGGTTCGTTCAATCACCACGAGATGAAGGATGATCGTGTGCTGGTGTTTGCTGATGAACTGGATACGGGTGTTCACACATTCACCTATCTCGCACGAGGAACGACATTTGGCAAGTTCATGATGCCATCAACTCATACCGAGATGATGTATGAGCCGGAAGTATTCGGGCAGACAGCGGGCGGTCAAGTGGAGATAAAGTAACACATACAAGGTCGGGTGTGAGAAGAGGATTCAAAATATTGTTCGTCGGCAGCCTTCTGCTGTCGGTGGGATTTATCGCATCGGTGTTTCTGCCGCTCGACGATACCGGCTTTGCGCCGTCAAGGGTCACGTCGGTGAGGATACTGGACAAGAACGGCGTGTTGTTGCGGGAAGTTCTTTCCGAGCAGGATGGACGAGGTCGGTGGTGCGGATTGCATGAGGTGGCTCCGTCGGTCATTCACGCGGTGATTGCCACTGAGGACTCACGCTTCTCGTCTCATCCTGGTGTTGACCCGATTGCGTTGGCAAGAGCGATGATGCAAAATATTCGGGCGGGTCGAATTGTGAGCGGCGGTTCGACGATAACCATGCAGGTCATTCGCAACGTGTCCCATTCTGATCGAACGCTGATGGAGAAGATCCGTGAAGCCTGGTACGCGCTTCGCCTGGCGCGGATGATGACGAAGGAAGAGATTTTGGTGCAGTATCTGAACCGGGTTCCGTTTGGCAACCAGCTTTATGGCATCGACGCGGCGGCGAGAACATACTTCGGTAAGCCTGCGTTGCAACTTTCATTGGCAGAAGCTTCATTGCTCGCGGCTATTCCCAATTCTCCTGCACTCAACGAACCCTACAAACATCCTGAACGAGTTCGTGAGCGACAGTTGTATGTGCTGGCGCGAATGAAGAGCGAGGGATTTATCACGGAAGAAGAGAGCGAGCGCGCCGGGCATGAGCCGCTCGTGATTGTTCCACGAACCGCCCAGTTCAAAGCTCCTCACTTCACGACGATGATTTTGCATCAGCTCACGCCGGAACAGCGATCTTCCGTCTCCGAAGTCGCGACGACACTTGATCATTCCGTCCAGAAGTCCGTCGAGCTTCTCCTCTCGGCCCATATTGCACGATTGAAGAAGCACAACGTGACAAACGGCGCCGCCGTCGTTATCAATAACCGCACGCACTCGCTCGTTGCACTCGTTGGGTCGAAGGATTTTTTTGACACGGTATCGCAGGGACAAGTGAACGGAGCGTTGGCGTTGCGCCAGCCGGGTTCAACCTTGAAGCCGTTTACGTACGGACTCGCTCTTGAAAACGGCATGACAGCATCAGAACTCCTGGCTGATATTCCCCGCTCAAATGGAAACAGCGACGTCGACTTCCTTCCCGAGAACTACGACAAGAAATATCACGGTCCGGTGCGGATGCGCATCGCGCTTGCTTGTTCGTACAACGTTCCTGCTGTGAGAACGCTCGAACAATTCGGCGAAGAGGCTCTGCTGGAAAAATTGCATGAGGCCGGGTTTGCATCGCTTGTCCAGCCATCATCATTTTATGGTGTGGGGCTTACACTTGGCAATGGCGAAGTGACGTTGCTTGAGCTGGCAAATGCTTACAGCTCACTTGCAAACTCCGGCAGCTACAATTCGCTGAGACTCATCGACAGCATGCGAAGTGTGGCGGGGTTGTCCGCAATTTTCAGATTGGGAGATTCGTCATTCGCAATATTGCCTGCACCGGGTCAGCGTCAGGTATTCCCGCCGCAGGTGACGTACATTCTGATTGACATTCTTTCTGATGCTCAGGCGCGTGCACCGGCGTTCGGCGTCAACAGTTCGCTCTCGCTGCCATTCGCGTGCGCGGCGAAGACCGGTACATCGAAAGACTACAAGGACAATTGGACTGTCGGGTTCACGCCGGATTTTACTGTTGCAGTCTGGGTTGGCAACTTTGATGCGACACCGATGAAACTGGTTTCGGGCATTACCGGAGCGGCTCCATTATTCCGAGACATCATGCTCTTCCTTCATCAATCCTCCACTACACCTGTCGAGTTTTCGCGACCTGATGGAATTGCAGATGCCCGCGTGTGTCCCCGTTCCGGAATGTTGGTCGGCAAGGATTGTCCGGGTGAGGTTCAGGAGTTGTTCATCGAAGGAACGCAACCTCGCGAGGTGTGCACAGTCCACAGGAAGTTCAAGGTTGATGTGCGGAACGGCTTGCTGGCAACCCGGGCTACTCCGAAAGAATTTCTTACAGAAAAGACATACGAGTCCTTTCCACCGATCTTTGATTCATGGGCTGACAAAGAGGGAATAGCCCGACCGCCTGCACAATTCAGCAGTGCACAGGCGAGGCACGATCAACTGCTCGCAATCAGCTCGCCAACCTCCGGAGATGTGTTCAAGGTTGATCCGATACTCAGACCAAAATACCAAACCATCGTTATCGAATCGGCCGTGGCGTCGGAGGTTGATCACGTCAGTCTGTGGATCAATGGCCGCGAGGTGGCTGCGTTGGTTCCGCCGTTTCGGTACCGACTGCCGCTTGCACCGTTGCGCAAAGGCGAGAACACCTTGGTGCTGAAGGGCAAGCGGGGTACGAAGATTGTACAATCGGAAGAGGTTTCTGTCTCGGTTCATTAGATGGTTGAAGGTGAGAAGCTACTTGCGTATTTTTGATTCGGAAATTCAAGGAAGAGACACTCAACTCAAATGATCGCGCGTGTGCACATTGTTGTTGAAGGACTCGTGCAAGGAGTTGGGTTTCGGTGGTTTGTGCAGCGGCGCGCTGAATCGATGGGAGTGAACGGCTGGGTCCGCAACCTTTACAATGGCAATGTTGAAATTGAAGCGGAAGCAGATCGCTCACTGCTTGAAGAGCTGATTAAAGAAATCAAAGTCGGGCCACGCTCGGCTCATGTTACGAATCTTCGTATTGAGTGGAAGGATGCTGATCCATCTGAGTACGATCGATTTGAAATTGGCTAATAACTATCTCATCTCATGCATTCGAATACTACTACCCCTGCGTTGTCGTCTGGCATCGCCTGCATGTTTTTTCTGCTCGCCCTTGAAGTCGGGCATACACAACCGAAAACGTACTGCAATCCTCTCAACATCGATTATGCCTACGGCGTCATTCCCGGTGCAATTGAACAAGGGAAGCATCGCAGCACTGCCGACCCGGTGATTGTGTTGTACAAAGGCGACTACTATCTCTTCTCCACGAATCAATTTGGCTATTGGTGGAGCAGTGATATGAACTCCTGGAAATTTGTGCCGCGCAGATTCCTCAAGCCATACCACCAGACGTATGATGATCTTTGCGCACCCGCCGTGCTTGTTGCCGATGATTCGTTGTTTGTCATCGGCTCCACATACACAAAGGACTTTCCATTGTGGGTGAGTGGAAACCCCAAATCAGATAGTTGGCACGAAGCAGTGGACTCGTTTCAGGTTGGTGCATGGGATCCAGCGCTATTTCTCGACGATGACCGCCGTCTCTATCTCTATTTTGGTTCGAGCAATACCTTTCCGACCTATGGACAGGAAATAGATCGCCACACTCTTCAGCCAATCGGCGAACGCAAGGAGATGATCCGGTTGCATGATGATGAACATGGCTGGGAACGGTTTGGCGAACATGCCGATAACACATTCCAGCGTCCGATCATCGAAGGTTCGTGGAT
>CAYJNF010000254.1:0-5913 GCA_964370915.1 uncultured Chitinophagales bacterium | reverse complement strand
ACGCTGAGGCATCCGGCGCACACGAGTGTGAGAGAGAAGAGAAGGAAGAGAACCAAAATTTGTTTCATGTCTGCGCCCATTCAATTTTCAGACAAAATATAGGAAATGGGCGAAGGAGTTGCAAAATGCTCACTCACCTCGTCTGCCTCGCAGGTGGGCAGGCCATCACATCGGTGCCCGGCGGCGTTGGATTGATGAGGATGCAATACTGATGAAGAACGTGCTGGACGCGGCAAGCGGGGCCTTCGACATAGACTGATCTACACCTCGACGTCGCCACATGCCCCGTCAGCGCAATTGCTTGACTTCGCCGACGAACGGCAGTATCTTGATTTGGCTCTTGCGCTATCACTCTGCGTTGCGTGAGTGAGGCTTGTGAAGCGCACACTCTTCCATAACAATGTAGATCGCAGCGAGCAGATGCCATCTAAGGTCTAGAGCGCGTCGTCTCGCGGTTTGGTTGGTCTTGTTTCCTTGGGGCACGAAATGCAAATCCTCGCAGTCTATCCGGAGTACCAGGAACAGCTTGTTTTCGATCCGATGCCGCCGCTCGGCCTTGCATCGATAGCCGCGACGTTGCGAGCTCACGGCCATTCGGTGCGCATCGTCGACGAGCAGGTAGAGAAGGTGGATATAGGTGCAGTCGCAGCAGAGATGCGTCCGTCCATTATTCTCATCGGTGGCACGAGTCACAGCCGTTTCCATGCATTCAGGTGTGCAGCGTCCGTTCGTGCAGCGTACCCGCAGGCGACCATCGTGTACGGCGGGCCGCATGCGTCGTTCACTGCTGATGATACGCTCTCGCATGTTCCTGCCATCGACATCGTTGCGCACGGAGAAGGTGAGGCAACCGTGCTTGAACTCGTCCAGTGGAAGGAAGCAAGGAGCGAATATCGCGAGTTGGAGAAGATCCAAGGCATCGCTTTTCGGCAGAACGGATGCGTCGTCTCGACCGGTTGGCGGCCGCCGAATCAGAACCTCGACGCGCTGCCGCCCCCCGCTCGTGACCTGCTTGCCATCGATCGCTACAAGATGACACTCGATTATCTCAACCTGCCAGCGCTTCACATCGTAACAGCGCGCGGCTGTCCGTACAAGTGCACGTTTTGTTCTGCGGCTCGGATGTTCAACAATCGTTACGTCATGCGCTCGCCCGAGAAGGTGGTTGATGAAGTAGCATCACTCGTCGAGCGGTACCACATAAAGGGGTTGAAAATCTTCGACAGCACTTTCACGATCAACAAAAACCACGTCTACGGATTCTGCGATGAGTTGGCGCGCCGCGGCCTGACCATGCCATGGGAATGCGAGATACGCGTTGACTCTGTTGACCGTGCGTTGCTTGAGCGCATGCGAAGCGCGGGCTGCTACTACGTCGATATCGGCATCGAGTCTGCCGATCAGTGTGTGCTGGACACGATGAAGAAGAGCATCACCATGTCCGATGCAGAACAGCTTCTCCGTTGGTGCGAAGAACTCGAATTACGGACCAAGGTGTTCTTTACCGTCGGACACATTAGCGAAACGTACCATGCAGGATTGAAGACGGTGCGCTTCATCCGAAGGAATCGGAAGCGCATGACGCTGGTCGGATACAATCCGGGCATCCGGGTATATCCCGGAACTGACGTGGAGGACTACGCTCGGTGCCACAACTTGCTGCCACCGGGATTTCGGTGGTCCGGCGAATACGAGAATCGCGACAACGCCAGAATCTATCTCGCCGTCAATAACATACCGCTGTTGCTGCAGCCGCAGATGGGAATTCGCGAACTGAGGAAGCTGCGCCATCGATACATACTTTCGCGAGTCGCATCGCCCGCGTTCCTGAAAGACAAGTTGTCGCTTCTTCTCAAACACAAAGAAGTGAAGAAGTATGCGTCGCTGGGCTTGCGTGGCGTGCTCGGAAGAAACGGCCTAAAGGGCTGACACCCTTTCTCGGCTGTCTAACGCGAATTCCAAATTGGGGGAAATCGCGCGGTGTTCGTCATGGCGCGCGGCTATTCCTGCGCGACCTCAACCTTCAACCTCCAACCTTCAACCCTCCAATACCCTTCCAGACTGCGCTCAGGGTTAAAAGGTTGAATCTTGAAACTCACAGCCGATTGGCGTATCTTTTCGTCGCAATATGTCTCGCATTCCTCTCATGAATCCCGAACGCGCCACATGAACCGAAGCTGGAAGAAGCTTCTTCTCAAGTCGCTGAGTCCGATTGACTTCGCCGCACGCCTTCTGAACAACAAAACACACTTGCCGCCACTCGACCTTCGCTGGGACGTCGGGCCGCTGCGCAACTTCGAATCCTCGGCGACGGAGTTCCGTGTCTATTTGAAGCTCTTTGCCGGACTGCATGCTTCAAGCGCGGTGTTTGACATTGGCTGCGGCTGCGGCCAGATAGCGCTTGAACTTCGGGATCAACTTGATGGTCAAGGGCGCTATGTTGGCTGCGACATCAACGGTGAGGCTATCGCGTGGTGCAACGCTCATATCGCGGCCCACGATAATCGCTTTCGCTTCTTTCACATGGACGTGAGCAACGGGATGTATAACCCTCACGGCAAGCATCGAGCATCTGAGTACAAGATTGAGACCGACGGAACGTTCGACATTGTTTTGCTCAAATCCGTTTTTACGCACATGATGACAGATGACGTCGCGAACTACATATCGCAAATACCGCGACTGCTGAAGCCAGACGGAAAGTGTTTGGCGACATTCTTTCTGCTCAACGACAAGCAGCGTAGCCTCAAGGCGGAAGGAAAAAACTCCAATGCATTTCATGCAAGCGACGGCACGATTGCGTTTGCGAATCCGGATGTGCCGGAGGCGATTGTTGCGTTTGAGGAGGAGAAGGTGGTTGCATTGGCTGCCTCGCATGGCCTGAGCGTCGTTGCGCCGATCAGATTCGGCACATGGTCGGGCGACAACACAGGCACCTCTCACCAGGACATCGTCATTTTTCGGAGACGACTGTGACGTCACGGCGAAGAATTTTTTTCAGCTCAACCCTCTTCACGCCATTCATCGAGGAAGACCACAGGATTCTGGTTCGGTACTTTGATGTGAGGAAGTTGATTGCAGAGAAGCTCACCGCGCTGGTGAAGATTCCTCTCTACGTGTTGCGCTCCGACGTCGTCTTCGCGTGGCTTGGGTCGGTGTACGCGGGGTACGCGGTGATTTGTTCTCGGCTTTTCGGGAAGAAGTCTGTCATTGTTGTGGCGGGAGTTGACGCGTCGAAAGACGCGGAGATCAACTACGGCATGTGGCTCAGCCCATGGCGATCAAAGATTCTGCGCTACGCATATCGCAACGCGGATAAGCTTCTCCCCGTCGATCCGTTTCTCGAAAAGGAAATCAAACGACTCGCGGAGTACGACGGCCGGAACATTGTGATGATCGCATTTGGATTCGACGCGACGCAATGGCCGGCGGGCGAATCGAAGAAGGACATGGTGCTCTGTGTCGCCTCATGCGATAATCGTGATCGGTTGAGGAAGAAGGGAATCGACAAGCTGTTCAACGCAGCGCGCATGCTGCCGGACGTTCCGTTTCAGGTCATCGGAGTCCATCAGCGAATACTGGTCGAGGTGAAGTCGCTTGCGCCTCCGAATGTCGAGATCATCTCGTACGTCCCGCGGAGTCAGCTTCTTCCATTCTATCAGAAAGCAAAAGTATATTGCCAGCCGTCGTTCACAGAGGGGTTGCCCAACACATTGTGCGAAGCGATGCTGTGCGGGTGTATTCCCGTCGGCACGAGAGCAGGCGGAATCCCAACCGCAATTGCTGACACGGGCTATCTCGTGGAGTATCGCGATCAGGTGGGACTTGTGAACGCGTTGAAGCAGGCCCTCGCGTCACCTTCAAGCGATGGGCGCAAAGCGCGTGAACGCATGACGACGGAGTTCGCGTTGAAGAAGCGCGAACGTTTGCTCGTCGAAGTGATCAACGATCTCCTGTCGTGAAGAAGCCTCTTCAGAATATCATTGCCGTGGCCGGCTTTGATGTCGTGAGCCGACTGTTCGGCTTTGCCGCGAATGCATATCTGGCAAGGATACTCGGTGCTTCCGGGTTTGGTGTCATGAGCATCGGGTTCTCCGTTCTGAGCTATGCAGCCATGATCTCAAATCCCGGTTTGAGTATGTTGGGAACGCGGAATGTCGCGGCCCAGGATGAAATTGCAGGATCTCTTTCAGGCTCGCTGAACACACTTCGCTTCGTGATCGCATCCGTTTGTGTGCTGTGCCTTGGTGCCGCGGGATTCTTTTTCGCAGACCAATTCAGAGTCAGCCTTACAGTTTTTCTCTTCTCCCTCTCGGCACTCCCGATGGCGTTGTCGCTTGACTGGTACTTTCAAGGAAAGGAGAATCTTGTCATTTCCTCTGGAAGTAAGGCTGTGATTGCGGCGGTGTATCTTGTGCTCGTCGTAGTTCTCGTGCACACCGAGTCGGATGTTGTTCTCACGGCGCTCGCCTATCTCGCCGGAAATGTTGTCGCGATGCTCCTGCTGTTCGGCCTGTTTCGCAGGCTACACGGGCGTGCCGGGTTTGCGTGGAGCATGGCCGATTGGAAAAACCTGCTGCGGGCGAGCATTCCACTTGGGCTTTCTTCGTTTCTCGCCCAAACGATCATGAATTTGCCTGTGCTGATTGTTGGCATCATCAGCTCTGCAACAGATGCCGGCTTATTCAATGCAGCGATGAAGCTCGTCTTTGTGGCCCTGATGGTCGACCGCGTCTTCTATTCGTTCTTCTTTCCGCTCATTGCCCGTCAACGCGCTGCCGATGACACAAAGTACAAACACACTGCGTCACTCGCTCTGCGTGTCGTACTTGCCATTGGTGTTCCCATTGTTGTCGGGGGAACTGTTTTTGCCAATGAGGCAATCTATATTGTATATGGATCGGGTTTCACCGGCGCAACAGTACCTTTACAGATTCTTCTTTTGTACTTTCTCTTCAGCGTAGTTAATACCGTCTTCATGTGTGTGATGATTGCAGAAAACAGAGAACGCGAATACGTTCGCATCATGGCAATTGCTACAGTGTTACTGGTGATGCTATGCCTGGGTCTGTCAACGGCGTACGGTGTGTTGGGTGCAGCGTTGGCGGTGGCGGTTGGAGAAGGTTTGCTTACGCTCTGGCTTTTTGTGACTCAACGAACGCGGGTGTTTGATCTTCAGTCGCGGCTGGTTCTCCCTGCTGCGATCTCAGGCATTGCCATGCTGGCGGTGTTGATCGCGCTGCAACAAGTTTCACTTGTGGGCGCGCTTGTTGCGGGTGTTATTACGTTCTGCATTGTGCTGGTTGTCCTCAGGGGATTTTCGAAAGAGGAAATTCAGTTTCTTCGCGAGAGGTTTGTGTGAATGTGAGAGTGGGATTGATCGCGCATTCAGCTCATTGGGAACAGATCCTTCAGCAGGAGGGCGTACCGTTTCTCTGCGACGAGATGCACACCCTTGCGTCAGCATGCAGCGTTATTGCCATTAATCGCGTGCTGGAGGCTGAGGATCGAAAACTCGTTGAGCAGTACTTGAGCAACGGTGGTGCAATCATCGGCTCGGCTGCGCACGTAGATGGTGTGTGCGGAACGCAGTCGAGGAGCGAGTGGGTGGAATACCTGCTTGCCGACAAGGGAGATGTGTTCGGCAATGTCTCGCTGATCGATCTTGGGGCGGAGGTACAGATTCCGCGGGAGGCGAATCAGTTGAGAACGCAAACCAACGCTCGCGCAGTTTCTGCGGGGCCGCTCGGAGGCGGCCATGCCGTGATATTTCCGTTTGATATTGCCGAGGTCATCACGGATGGTCGCGCCGCCCACAAGAATTTCTACGCAGAGCGTGATCGTCTTCCGTCTGAACGGGTGTCGCTGGTGAACAAAGGAGAGCTTCACCATCTCCTCCATGATGCCCTGACG
>CAYJNF010000253.1:0-5920 GCA_964370915.1 uncultured Chitinophagales bacterium | reverse complement strand
GGTGTACGCGGTGGCAGTCAATAATTATCCGCGCCCGATTCCCACGCCTATTGCCAATTTGCGGCCCGCACAGGAAACATGCGAGCAATGTCATTGGCCATCCCATTTCGCCGGAGAAAAGAAGTTCGTGAACACGTACTTCAAATCGGATTCCGCAAACACACGGTGGACAGTTGCCTTGCTGATGAAAACAGGCGGCGGTAACGCGGACCGGACTCCGACAAGCGGTATTCATTGGCACATGAACATAGCGAATGAGATAACGTATGTTGCAACCGACAGCCAGCGCCAGGTGATTCCATGGGTCAAGATCAGAAGTACAGCGACGGGCGAAGAGGTTGAATACACTTCAACAGAAGCGACGCAATCCGCCGATGAGCTGAGGAAGCTTGCATCGAATCGCATGGATTGCATTGATTGCCACAATCGCCCGTCGCATGTGTATCGCCCTCCCGTTCGCATCGTTGACCACAGTCTTGCAGCAGGACGAATAAGCCGCGAGCTTCCCAATGTTCGCGCGGCTGCGATTCAAGCATTGGTGCAGGAATACACGTCCACCGCCGCGGCGATGGATAGCATTCCCCAATTAATGCTGCAGTACTACAAAGAGCAGTACCCGTCTGTTGCCGCAGAGCATGCAGACCTCATTGCGCAAGCGTCGGAAGAATTGAAGACGCAATTCTCACACAACTTCTTTCCGGCAATGAAGGTCAACTGGAAGGCGTATCCAAACAATATCGGACACATGACCGATCTGGGATGTTTCCGCTGCCACGACGGAAAGCATGTAAGCGCAACCGGGAAAGCGATTTCAAAAGATTGTAATAGCTGCCATACCGTTCTTTATCAGGGCACCGATCCGGTGCCGACATCGCTCAACATCGCCGGATTGGAGTTCCAGCATCCCGAGGATGTTGGTGATGCGTGGAAAGAAACAAATTGCAAAGACTGTCATACCGGCCAGTAATCTGACTCATTGCCTGGAAGGCTCCTGACGCCGTGTTCCCAATAGTTGGAATGCGATCTGCCGTTCTCTCAAAATTCGGAATAAGCAAAGGGTTTTCTGGTGCGACCTTTTGTTCTGTGAATTTTTTCAGCACTTTTCTGCGTGCCTGAAGTGGCATGGCGATTGACATTCACCACGCAGATTGTTTCTCACAGTCTGAGACGAAAATGAAAACACAACTATCACTGCTCCTTCTTGCCGCGTTCGGTTTCGCGATGATTCCGTCATCCGCGTCCTCGCAATTGGTCAACGGGAGATTCATCACCTCGGTGTACACGTTCGAGCAATTTGATACGGTCAACGTATCAAAGAAACTCGTGAGAGGATTTCAGTCGGCGTTGCTCGACGCAACGTTCGCCGACTTCAGCATCCACACCCACTTCCAGGTGTCGGGCATGCTGCAAAAGAAACTGGACGAGGTTCCCGACTACCGGTTCTACTATCTCTACGCGCAGATGAAGAACATCTTCAACACCGCCGATCTCTCCCTCGGACGACTTCCGTACTTTGCAGGAGTTGGCAATGGAACGATCGACGGCGGATTGCTGACGGCCCGGTTTGCAGAGAACAAGTTTAAGGTCACGGTGTACGGCGGCCAAACAACTCCGATCGGGTATGAACTCAAGGATTGGAAAACGCTGAAGCGCAATTTCACGCTCGGCGGCCAGATTCTGGTAACGGCGGTAACCAACACGAGAATCGGCATCAGCTACGTGAACCGTCAGCGTGAGCGTGAAGGATATTGGGCGACGCGTGAGGATTCACTCTTCAATCCCATGCAAGTGTTTGTCACACCGGTGATGGCGAAGGAACAATTTGTGAGCGGCGACGTTGCCTACCTGTTCGGTTCGTCCCGCATCTACGGACGATATGATTATGATGTGAACTACAAGAAAACACAACGGGGCCAGGTTGGTGTGCGTGTCGGGTTGACCAACGATCTGAGCTTGAGTGCGGACTACATGCATCGCGCGCCGCGTTTGCCGTTCGGGTCATTCTTCTCCGTGTTCGATCTCAAATCGCTCGACGAATTTGAGCTGGGCGCCGACTATCTCTTCTTCCCCGAGTTGCGCGGCTATGTGCGCGGCGCGTATGTACAATACTCCGGCGATCAAGGATACCGGTACACGGTTGGCCTTGCTCATCGCTACGTCAGCTTCTCGTATCGCGGCAGCACCGGGTACGCGGGCGAAATGGACAATGCAAGCATCCAGGCGACGTATCCGATGTGCGACAATGCCTTTATTCCGTCTATCGGACTTGCGTACATCAGCTACAAGTTTGATTATCCGAGCGCGCGCGAGGACGGCATTGCGGGCACGCTCGGCGCGACCGTGCGTCCCTGGAGCCAGCTCTCGTTCGATGTTCAAGGTCAATGGCTCCAGAATAAAATTGTGCAGAACGACGTGCGGTTGTTTGCAAAACTCAATTTTTGGTTTACGGAAACACTCTGATCAGTATTACCACGAAGGACACCAGGTACCACGAAGATCTATAACCATGAACGGTGAGAGAAAACATAACCCACTTTGTGTTCGCTTGTTCGCAACAGCGGATCAGTCCGGCGGCCTGCAGCATCGGTCGTTGGCTGGGTGTCCTCTGGTTTTATGGTATCGCTTCTAACTCGAAGGAAGATATCCATGATACATCGATATTTCATTTTGATATTCGCTCTGGTCGTTGGCCTCGGCGTGTTTGTTGCGGCCAATAAAACGCCGTTGCAGGCGGATGGCATTCCCGGCGATGACGATGCGTTACGCTCGCGCACGCTGACGTTCTCGCACAAACTGCATCTCACGGATGCAGGCATAACCGATTGTGCAAGCTGCCACACGGCAGCAAAAACCAGCAAGCTCGCTTCCGATCAACTCTCCACAAATCACGACGCGTGCTCAACCTGCCACGAAGAGCAGATCAACAACGAAAACCGCTGCGGGTTCTGCCACAACAATCCTGCAGACATTCAGGCAATTCCCGCGGCACAGCGGAATTTCATCTTCTCCCATGAACAGCATACGGCAATGGAGGGAGTGGAATGCACGACATGTCATCAGGGTCTTGATCAGGTGGACCATGCGACGCATGCAAACATACCATCGATGGCAACATGCAACACGTGTCATAATGATCGCAAAGCAAGCAACCAGTGCGAAACGTGTCATCAGAGTTTTGCCAACCTGATTCCGGCCGATCATGAGAGATCGGATTTTGCGCGCAGCCACAGCAGTGTTGCCCGCGTCGGCGGACTCGCCACCGATTGCCAGACGTGTCATACCGAAACGTTCTGCCAGCAATGTCACTTCAATCCCGACTTGAAGCGCTTCGGGGCAAAGGATCTCACAACGGAACCGTCGCACAAAACCACCACGCAGGATTCACCGAAGCAGATGTTGTTGCAGGGTGTGCATGAGCTGAACTATCGCTTCACGCATGGCATCGACGCGAAATCCAATCAGGCCGACTGTCAGTCGTGCCACACAATTCAGACGTTCTGCGCGGAGTGTCATAATGCCGGCGGCAACATTAATCAGATGAAATTCAAGCCCATGTCGCATGGTGTTCCCGGGTTCACGACCGGGCCTCGCGGCGGACTGCATGCCGAAGAGGCGCGCCGCGATATGGAAAGCTGCATGAGTTGCCACGATGTTGATGGACAGGATCCGACATGCATGACCTGCCATCTCCAGAGCGGAAAAATTCGTTGAGTAAAGCAATAGCGTATCACAAGGAGGAAACACAACAATGAAAAGATCATCTGCAATGTTCGCCATGGCGACCGTCTTACTCGCCGCAGCGTTCGTGCTCTTTGGATGTGAGGGGCCGCAGGGTGCCACGGGTAAGGATGGAAGCAATGCCGTGGCAAACCTTGAAGGTTTTGCTCCCGGCATCAAGTGCGCAAATTGCCACAATCCTGATGTTGACACCACCTACTATTTGTGGGCGCGAAGATACCAGTGGGAACGCTCAAAGCACGCGTACGGAGGCGATCTTGAGCGAAACGGTTCGGACTGTGCAGGATGCCACACCACGGAAGGCTTTATCCAGCGATGGAATAACAACTGGCAAACGCAGGTGGTGACGCCGAAGGAAAACCCGAGCCCGCCCGGATGTTTTGCATGTCACTCCGCTCACTCGAGAGGGAATTTCACTCGCCGAGACACAACGCCTGTCACGATCAAATCTTTCGTTGCTGGAGTTCCGGACGCGGTGTTTGATTATGGAAATGGCAACATATGCGTGAGATGCCACCAGACACGGACAACAAGTCCGATGAGCCCGATACCAAATCCGACAAAAACTGCGCCCACCGATACTATCAGAATAACTTCCAGCCGATGGTATCCGCACTACGGCGTGCAGGGCCAAATGTTGATGGGAAAGGGCGGGTTCGAATTTGTTGGATACACGTATGAGAATTCCGGACACACGGGGAATGCAGCCCTAAAGCAAGAAGGCTGTCCGGCCTGTCATATGGCTTCCCAGACCTATCCGCCCGATCTCGGAACTGGTCGCGGAGGTGGTCACACGATGAAGGTCCGTTATTCTTCCGATGAATCGGAAACTGATACTCTCTTCATTCTTAAGGGATGCAACCAGACCGGATGTCATGGTGCCAGCAACTTCACCAAGGCAAGTTTGCTTGCGACGGAGAAGTCTATTGAAGACTCGCTGCATGCACTGGAGACACTCCTTGTTCAACGTGGATGGCTTACGACCTCCTTGCTCATCAACGCCAGCACCAGCCGGCCGCTCAAGATCGCTCCCGAAGCGAAGTCGGGCGCGTTGTTTAACTATCTCTTTGTGGAACACGACTTGAGCAGAGGTATGCATAACAAGAGGTATGCTCAGGCCCTACTCAATTCATCATTGCAAGTATTGAGAACACCATAACGTGGTGAAACGTATGAAGACGAGAATTCTTTTTCTCACAATGACAACAAGTGCAATCGCCCTCCTGGGCGGTTGCACGGATTTGAAAGATGGTCTGCCGGCGCCTGTGGCGTCGGGTGTGCAGGTGCACGAGCCAAGCTGGACGGTCAAGACCTCGCCCAAGTTCCACGGCAACGCGATTCGCGAAGCAAATTGGGAAATGCGGACGTGCAAGAAATGTCACGGACAGCAATATGATGGTGGTACGTCGAACGTCTCGTGCAATCAATGCCATACGGCAATCGGGGGAGTCGAGAATTGTGCAACGTGTCATGGCTCTTCGAATCCTGCACCGCCGCGCGATCTGGGCACGAATACATCGAAATCTGCCCGGGGTGTTGGCGCACATCAGATTCACTATCTTGGCGACCCGCTTTCCGGGGTTACGATGCGATGCCAGGAGTGCCATGCAGTTCCCGGCGGGATTTACGATGCCGGTCATATTGACACAACACCGAATGCCGAGGTTCTTCTGAACTCACCTCTTGCCCGAACGGTAACGAACGAACCGACGACGCAAAACTATAGCTCGTCACTTCCGTTGTTCACGCCAAACCCGAGTTACGGTGCCGCAACGATTACATGTGCTTCAACCTATTGCCATGGAAATTTCAAAAACGGCAACACGGGTTTTGCTCCTGTGTGGAACGACGGTTCGGGAGCACAAATGGCGTGCGGTACGTGCCATGGAGATCTTGCGAAACCAACTGCCTTCGAACGGGCATTGCCAAAAGCAATCGGACAGGGTGGTACACATCCGCCGGTAACAAATCCAGTTACTCCCTGCGCAACGTGCCATGTTGGGATTATTGATGCAAACATGCGTATCATTAACGCCTCAAAGCATATCAACGGAAAATTGAACCTTGGGGGTGAGGAAGTAGATTTCTAGATTCGATCTGTACTCTTGGGATGCCCTGTTCACGTTGGTGGATGGGGCATTTTCTTTTTTTGGGAATTCCAACGCCCTGATTCTCAAGAATT
>CAYJNF010000252.1:0-5926 GCA_964370915.1 uncultured Chitinophagales bacterium | reverse complement strand
CGTACGGACAGTATCGTGTTGGATTTCTCGTACGCGCAGAAGCTCGTTGTTTTCGTTCTTCTCTTTCCAACGCTTTTGTTCGGATTGTATTTCAGTCCGTTGGTTCAGTTTGCGCAAGCGTCGATCAAGATTTTTGGAACACCGTAAGCTCTCACCGCTCAACATCATCACCAATGCAAAAGCCCCTTTATCGGGGCTTTTGCGCGAGTCGGGCCAAGAAGAAAGATCAACAAGACTTGAGACGGTTGGCGAGAATTCGGATGCCGTTCAAAACCAACGTCGGCTCGACGGCGTCGAAAATCCGCGTATACTGTACCATCAATTGTGAGAGACCTCCGGTCGCAATCACCTTCGCATCGACACCAAGTTCCTTTCTGATTCTCCCGATCATCCCGTGAACAGCATCAAGGGCGCCAAACATCACTCCCGACTGAATCGCTTCAGACGTGTTGGTATTGATCGCACGCTGAGGGATTCGCAGTTCAACGGAAGGAAGATGTGCCGTTCGCAGGTGCAGTGCTTCAGCGGTCGTTCGCACTCCCAGGGCGATGGCGCCGCCAAGAAAATCACCATTGCCGGCAATCACTCCGTATGTGATCGCCGTCCCGAAATCAACAATGATCAACGGTCCGCCGTACATTTCGAAACCTGCAATGGCACTACAAATGCGGTCGGACCCCAACTGTTCCGGATGCGCATACTGAATCGTCATTCCTAATGGAAGGGAGGAGCTGACAACAAACGGCGCCAAGCGGAGATTGCTCAAGCAGAGCTTGACGACCAGAGCTGTGATGGAAGGAACGACAGATGAAATGCCAACTGCAGTTATCCGACTCTCGGAAATCCGGTGGGTGGTCAGCAGGCGAGAAACAATTCCCCAGATTTCATCGGAGGACTGCTCACTTGTAGAGTGAATTGCGCTACTGGCAATGAGTGTTTCTTCGTCAAAGAGGGCCGCAGCAATTGTCGAGTTGCCGATATCGAATGCGAGGAGCATCAGAACTTCGAAATGGTGGCACCGAAGTGACTTGCTGATTCGGCAGGGACCAACTGTTCTTGAGCGTCCCCGAGTATCGTGACGTCACCGGCAAACATTGTCTGCGTCTTGCCATTCGTCTGGAGAATCAACCCGCCTTCGCTGCTCAGGCCTTTGACAATTCCTGCGATCACGTCGCCGCCTTGCGATACCACGATGGACTTGTTGATCATGCTTGTGCGCGATATCCAGAACGGCACCACGGACTTGAATTCGTTTTCCGCAGCCTGTACGTAGTGGGTTTCGAGACTGTGAAGAATCTCTCTGAGGAGTCTTGCGCGATCAAATTCGCGACCTGTCTCCAATCGTAATGAGGTGGCTTTTTGGAGTAGTCCGTTTCCAAACTGCAATTGGTTCACGTTCACTCCCAACCCAATCACCACATAATCCAGTTGGTTTTGTCGCATGGATCCTTCAATCAGAATTCCTGCAACTTTCTTTTTTTCGATGAGCAAATCATTCGGCCATTTGCATTCAACGTGCAGTCCGGTCAGGTTCTCAATTGCCTGGGCGACCGCAATCGCCACATACAGAGGAAGGAGGTTTATCGCTTCGACCGGGATGCGCGGCCTGAGCAGCACAGAGAACGTCAGATTCTCCTCCGGCTGCGATAGCCAGGATCTACCCATTCTTCCACGTCCGGCAGTCTGTTGTTCAGCAAAAACGACTACACCCTCATTCGCACCGACGTTCGCAAGGGCCTTTATGCAGTTGTTCGTCGAATCAATTGTCTGAAACGTGTATATCTTATTACCGAAAACCTTGGCTTTAAGCCCCCGCCGAAGTTCGCGTTCGGTAAACATTGGTGCCTCCAATGATGACGATAGTAATCTTTGTTGAAAGTAACGAGAGCGGAAGTAAGAACGTTGCAGTGAAGCGACCGTTTGGGTGAACAGCGGATTTCATGATAGCACAAACACGTCGGAAAGTCAAGTCAAGAGTTTAGTTTCTGCAAACGCTTACGCGGCAGCCATTCTGTCAACAGTGAAGGGTTTCCCGCCAAATCTATTGAAGTTTGCTGACACGATGGCGGGCTACTGTTCTTTTCAGGTTAGCCACTGATTTGGCTGCAATCGCTGTAACTCTAATACAGCAAATACATTATAAGAATATCCTGCGTTGGAGGGTTTTGTGGCACAGGTCTTGGACGTGTTGTACACAATAAAGTGTAGCCATTTGCAAATACTAATAAAATCAAGCAAGGAGATTGAGAATGGGTAAGATAATTGGAATAGACCTCGGCACGACCAACTCGGTTGTTGCTGTCATGGAAGGCAACGATCCTGTGGTAATCGCGAATGCCGAGGGTGGGAGGACAACGCCTTCTGTTGTGGGTTTTGCAAAGAACGGTGAGCGGTTGGTTGGGCAGGCCGCAAAACGCCAGGCCGTCACGAACTCTCAGAACACCGTCTTCTCTATCAAGCGGTTCATGGGACGATTCCACGATGAAGTCAATGAGGAAATGAAGCTGGTTCCTTATAAGGTCGTGAAAGGGGACAACAACACCGCACGAGTTGAGGTCGGCGATCGCATATACTCACCGCCGGAAATCAGCGCGATGATTCTCCAGAAGATGAAGCAGACAGCAGAAGACTATCTCGGACAAAAAGTAACCGAGGCGGTGATCACGGTGCCCGCCTACTTCAACGACGCGCAGCGCCAGGCGACAAAAGAAGCCGGCGAAGTTGCAGGACTGAATGTCCGACGCATCATCAACGAGCCGACGGCGGCGGCACTTGCATACGGTCTTGACAAAAAGCATAAGGACATGAAGGTCGCCATCTACGACCTCGGGGGCGGAACGTTTGATATTTCCATCCTTGAGTTGGGTGATGGTGTGTTCGAGGTGAAGTCGACCAATGGCGATACGCATCTCGGTGGCGATAATTTCGACCAGCGCGTGCTCGATTTCCTTGCCGATGAATTCAAGAAGCTGGAAGGAATCGATCTGCGCAAGGACCCGATGGCGTTGCAACGCTTGCGGGAAGGCGCTGAGAAAGCAAAGATGGAACTGTCGCAGTTGATGCAGACGGAAGTAAACCTGCCGTTTATTACCGCCACGGCAGATGGGCCGAAGCACTTGAACATGACCATCACGCGCGCCAAGTTCGAGCAGTTGGTGGATGATCTGATTCAGAAGACCATCGGACCGGTTGAGCTGGCGTTGAAAGATGCCGGCCTTCGTCCGAGCGACATCGATGAAGTGATTCTTGTTGGCGGTATGACCCGTGTCCCGAAAGTGCAGCAGTTGGTGAAAGATATTTTCGGACGTGAGCCGCACAAGGGTGTGAACCCTGACGAAGTTGTTGCGGTTGGCGCGGCCATCCAGGGTGGAGTTCTTGCGGGAGACGTGACCGATGTGTTGTTGTTGGATGTGACGCCCCTCTCGCTTGGTATTGAAACCCTTGGCGGAGTGGCGACGAGACTTATCGAAGCCAACACGACAATTCCGACGAAGCGAAGTGAGATCTTCTCCACTGCGTCGGATAATCAGCCGTCAGTTGAGATTCATGTGTTACAGGGTGAACGCCCGATGGCAGTCGACAATCGGACGCTGGGCAAATTCCACCTTGATGGAATTCCGCCGGCACCCCGCGGTGTTCCGCAGATTGAGGTAACATTTGATATCGATGCGAACGGCATCCTGCACGTCGCAGCGAAAGACAAGGGGACGAACAAGGAACAGTCGATCCGCATCACGTCGTCGAGCGGTTTGAGCAAGGAAGAGGTTGAAAAGATGAAGACCGATGCGCAGGCGCATGCCTCCGAAGACAAGAAGCGAAAGGAAGAGATCGATCTGAAGAATCAGGCGGACAATCTTGTTTTCCAAACCGAGAAGCAGCTGAAGGAGTTTGGCGACAAGGTGAACACCGATGTGAAGAACAAGATCGAATCGGCAGCAAATAATCTGAAAGAAGCGATCAAGTCCAACAACACCGCCAGCATCAAGTCGGCCATCGATGCTCTGAACGCTGCCTGGAACGAAGCATCGTCGCAGATGTATCAACAGGCAACGGCAGCAGGACAGCCGGAACCCCAGGCGGGACCAACGCCTGGTCAGGCTTCGCCGAAGTCGGATGAAAAGAAAGTTGAGGATGCGCAGTACGAAGTGGTGGATGAAGAGAAGAACAAGAAGTAAGCATCTTCAATCCAGTATGAGTACGAAGGCGAGGGAGTATGTCCTCGCCTTCTGTGTCTTACGACGGAGGAACCATGTTAAGCGACATTCTCGTATGGGGTCTGATAGTCTGTTTTGCGGTGATGCTTGCATTTGGGATCCTGTGCGGTTGGTTCTCTGACCACGACAATAACTTCGCTTCCCTCACAGCGTTTCACGATTTCCAGCCAAAGGACAAACAAGAGGCGATTGAAGTCATGATGGAACAAAAAGCTGGCAGGAAGCAAGGTGAACAAACAATCGGCGACAGTTTGTCTTTTGATGGTTTCGAAATTCGGACATTGAGTGAGAACAAAAAATGAACTTCAATAAGTTTACCATAAAATCCCAGGAAGCCGTACAGAACGCTCAGGAAATTGCCTCGAGCTACGGCAATCAGATGATTGAACCCGAACACCTGTTGGCTGCACTCGTGCAGGATTCGGGTGGGACAGTGGTTCCCATTCTGCAAAAGGTTGGCGCCAACATCAACTTCACGAAGATCAAGATCAACGAAGCAATCGAGAGACTTCCGAAGATCAGCGGCGCAAGCGTTGCGAATCAGGCGCTGTCGCAGAATCTGGGCAGACTCTTTGAGCGCGCAACCAGGCAGGCACAGAATCTGAAAGACGAATTTGTCAGCACAGAGCATCTGTTGCTGGCAATGGTCGAGTCGAAGGACGGTGGAGCGGGCAAACTGCTGCTTGACCAGGGCGTAACAGTCGATGCGATTCTCAAGGTGCTCAAAGAGATTCGCGGGAATCAACGCGTCACCGATCAAACTCCCGAAGAAAAATATCAGGCGCTTCAACGTTATGGCCGGGATCTGAATGATCTTGCCCGGAAGGGAAAGATGGATCCGGTGATTGGGCGGGACGAAGAAATCCGCCGCGTGTTGCAGGTTCTTTCGCGTCGCACAAAAAACAATCCGGTGCTCATCGGCGAGCCGGGCGTTGGCAAGACGGCCATTGCCGAAGGCATTGCGTATCGCATCGTGCAGGGTGATGTGCCCGAAACATTGAAGACGAAAAGAATCGTTGCCCTCGATATGGGATCGCTTGTAGCAGGGACGAGCTTCCGCGGACAATTCGAGGAACGCTTGAAAGCATTGCTGAAAGAAGTCGAGGAATCGCAGGGAGAAATCATCCTCTTCATTGACGAATTACATACTGTCGTGGGTGCCGGCGCAGCGCAGGGTTCGGTTGACGCAGCAAATATGCTCAAACCGGCACTTGCTCGCGGCGACTTGCGTGCAATCGGTGCGACGACCATTGATGAGTATCGGAAGTACATCGAAAAAGATCCGGCTCTGGAGCGCCGCTTTCAGCCCGTGATGGTGAACGAACCAAGCGTCGAAGATACGATTTCAATCTTGCGTGGCTTGAAAGAACGCTACGAACTTCATCATGGCGTACGGATAACCGACGGAGCGATTGTCGCCGCAGCACAGTTGAGCCATCGATACATTGCAGACCGGTTCTTGCCGGACAAGGCAATTGACCTCGTTGATGAAGCAGCATCAAAACTCCGTATCGAAATCGACTCGATGCCTGAGGAGCTTGACGGTGTTGAACGGAAGATCAAGCAGCTTGAGATCGAACGGGAGGCGATTCGGCGAGAAAAAGACGAGGCGTCGAAAGACCGGCTGGATGATGTTGAGAAGGACCTTGCCGAGCAGCAGCAACTTCGTACAGAGTTGAGAGCACACTGGCAAGTCGAGAAGGATCTTATCC
>CAYJNF010000251.1:0-5928 GCA_964370915.1 uncultured Chitinophagales bacterium | reverse complement strand
GCCCTTTTCATTCCTGTTGTTCTGGATGAAGACGAGATTCCAGATTTCCATCACTCGCGCATCTCCGGCATTGACCAGGTGACCGCCGGAATAATCGGGAGTCAGGTCAATGTGAACTTCGGAGCAGGGGCCGCACGGACCCGTTTCACCCATCTCCCAGAAGTTATCCTTCTTCCCGAACTTTTGAATGTGTGTGAGATCGATGTCCGTAACTTTCGCCCAAAGCTCAGCAGCTTCATCATCTGTTTCGAACACGGTGGCATACAACCGTTTCTTCTCAAGACCCCACTCCTTCGTCAGTAGCTCCCACGCCCACTCGATTGCTTCCTTCTTGTAGTAGTCGCCGAACGACCAGTTGCCGAGCATTTCGAAGAACGTATGGTGATACGTGTCGCGCCCGACTTCTTCAAGGTCGTTGTGCTTCCCGCTGACGCGGATGCACTTCTGCGTATCCGCTGCGCGAACGTATTCCCGCTTCCCCGTTCCGAGGAACACATCCTTGAACTGATTCATGCCCGCATTCGTGAAGAGCAGCGTCGGGTCGCCATGCGGAATGACGGGCGAACTCGGCACAATGCGATGAGCGCGTTGTGCGAAGAAGTCTAAGAAGGATTGTCTGATTTGGGCGGATGTCATTAGTCTCTCTCAACCCCGAGCGAAGCGAGGGGTATGGTTCTCATTACACTTGAAGTTCGGTTTTGTTCTTACACTTGAGGCCACGAACTCAAGCGGATCGTTGGCTCTCGAACCTCCAACCTCCAACCGCCAGATATCCTCAACCCTCGATGAGTCCCCAATCCCTTCTCACACCTCAATCTGCGTCATCAGCTTAATCTCTTCGAGCACGGCGCTGACTTCCATGCACTTCACCAGTTCACCCGTGTAGACGATTGCCTTGCCGTTGTTGTGTACATCCCACGCGAGACTCTCGGCATGCTGCGATGTACATTTCAATGCTTTGATCAACTGCGTGATGACTTCGTCAAACGTATGCAGATCGTCGTTAAAAAGAATGACTTTCGTCGGTTCCTGGATCAAAACATCTTCGTCGTGAGCGGCTTGCTCTATGGGTAACGTGCTCATCTGCAAAACGCTGGCATCCGCGTAAGTAAAAACAATGCCACGAAGTCACCAAGAGCGCGAAGTTTCACAAAGGATTACCTCGTGCAAACTTGTGTTCTTGAGTCTTTGTGGCCTAACATACTGTTTGTGCAGTCAAAATACTCAAAAACAGTCAGGTTTGCAAACTTGCAGGGGTGACCCAGTCTTTGTATATTTTTGTCACTATGATTCTTGATTCTCACCATCAATCCCATTGACCCAGAGGACGCTCATGATATTTGATCTTGATTTAGTCGAACGAGTCTATTCGCGGACACCGGGCCGCGTGAAGGCTGCACGGAAAGTTGTCGGACGACCGCTCACTCTTACTGAGAAAATCTTGTACGCACACTTGTGGCGACCGACGAAGACTCCGTATCAACGGGGTTCGTCTTATGTCGAGTTCGGTCCTGACAGAGTTGCGATGCAGGATGCAACCGCGCAAATGGCATTGCTGCAGTTTATGTCTGCCGGAATTCCGAAGGTCGCGGTGCCAAGCACCGTGCATTGCGATCACCTGATCCAGGCGGAGATTGGCGCAGTTCAGGACCTGTTGCAAGCGTTTACCGACAACAAAGAAGTGTATGATTTTCTGTCGAGTGTGTCGAACAAGTACGGCATCGGATTCTGGAAACCAGGTGCCGGCATCATTCACCAGGTGGTTCTCGAAAACTACGCGTTCCCTGGCGGGATGATGATCGGAACAGACTCGCACACGCCAAATGCCGGTGGACTCGGAATGATTGCCATCGGGGTTGGGGGAGCTGATGCAGTCGATGTAATGGCGGGAATGCCGTGGGAGCTGAAATTCCCGAAAGTGATTGGTATTCACTTGAAGGGGCAAATGAATGGCTGGACATCCGCCAAGGATGTAATTCTCAAAGTTGCCGGCATCCTGACGGTGAAGGGTGGCACGGGTGCAATCGTTGAGTACTTCGGCGAAGGGACGAAATCAATTTCGGCAACCGGCAAAGGGACGATTTGCAATATGGGTGCTGAAATCGGCGCAACGACTTCGGTGTTTCCCTATGATTTCCGAATGGCGGCCTACCTTGCAGCAACAGATCGCAAGAAGGTTGCAGAGATGGCAGATCGGATTGCCGAATATCTTACGCCAGACCTGGAAGTTTTCGAATCGCCGCAAGACTACTACGATCAGGTTATTGAAATCGATCTCTCAGAACTCGAACCGCACATCAATGGACCATTCACACCCGACAAGGCATGGAAGCTTTCAGAGTTTGCCAGTGCAGTGCGCGCCAACGGCTATCCCGAAGAACTGCGCGTTGGTTTGATCGGGAGCTGTACAAACTCCAGCTATGAAGACATTCAACGTGCGACGAGTCTTGCGCGGCAAGCACTCGACAAGGGCCTGAAAGTGAAATCGGAATTCACCATCACGCCCGGTTCTGAGCAGGTGCGCGCAACAATCGAGCGCGACGGACTTCTGAAAACCTTGACGGATGTTGGCGGCGTGGTGCTCGCCAATGCGTGTGGCCCGTGCATTGGTCAGTGGAAACGCCACGACGTGAAGAAGGGCGACAAGAACTCCATCATTACATCATTCAACCGCAATTTCACGGGTCGCAACGACGGGAATCCTGATACGCACGCATTTGTTGCCAGTCCGGAGATCGTGACGGCGATGGCGCTTGCCGGACGGCTCACCTTCAATCCGATGACCGACACCATCGAGAGCACGAACGGACGCGTGAAGCTTGATCCGCCTTCTGGCGACGAACTTCCCAAACACGGATTCACCGTCGAAGATGCAGGCTTCATTGCACCGGCGGAAGACGGGAGCGGCGTGAACGTACACGTTGAGCCGACAAGCGATCGCTTGCAGGTGCTCTCCGCATTCCCGGTGTGGGATGGCAAAGACATTCTTGATGTTCCGGTGTTGTTGAAGGCGAAAGGGAAGTGTACAACCGATCATATTTCTCCCGCAGGGAAATGGCTGAAGTATCGCGGTCATCTCGACAACATTTCCAACAACATGTTCATCAACGCGGTGAACGCATTTACGGGCGAACCGGGTCAAGGAAAAAATGTGCTGACCGGCGAGACCAAAGGCTACTCCGACGTAGCACGTGACTATAAGGCGCGAGGCATTGGCTGGGTTGTGATTGGCGACGAGAATTACGGCGAAGGTTCGAGTCGGGAACATGCGGCGATGGAGCCGCGCTTCCTTGGCGGCAGAGCAATCATTGTGAAGAGCTTTGCGCGCATCCACGAAACAAACTTGAAGAAACAAGGAATGTTGCCTCTGACCTTCGCCAATCCGGCGGATTACGATAAAGTGCAGGAAAACGACAAAGTTTCCATCACGGGTCTGAGCTCCTTTGCGCCCGGCGTTCCGCTTCGCATGATCTTGAAGCACTCGGATGGCAGCGTCGATGAAGTCATGTTGAATCACACATTCAACGAGAATCAGATTCACTGGTTTGTGGCGGGAAGTGCTTTGAATCTGATTGCGGCGCAAGGAAAGAAGAATGCAAAGTCCTCGAAACAAAAAACTCAACCAGAGCTTGCTGCTCCCAAGAAGGCCGTAAAGAAACCGGCGAAGAAGAAAGCAGTCAAGAAGATAGTGAAGAAGGTGATCAAGCCAAAGGCGAAGTCCAAGAAGAAGTTGGGGAAGAAAGTGGCAAAGAAGGTGAAGCGGAACTTACGCAAGAAGAAGTAAGTTGTTAGAAGTGCGTCATGGCGAATGAAGTAGAAGCATGACGGCGTTGCGAAATTCCAAACTGTTCATTCATATACATGCAAAAAGGGTGTACGTATGCGTTATGACGAGAGAATGATTGCTCCATTTCGTGAGGAACTAATCCGCATGGGGTTTCGAGAATTGAGAACCACAGCAGCAGTCGATGCGGAGATTGCAAACAAGGAGGGGACAAATCTTCTTGTCGTCAATTCGGTGTGCGGCTGTGCCGCGGGAAAAGCCCGACCTGGGATTGCCGTTGCATTGCAAAAATCGGAGTTCAAGCCCGATCGCATGACAACTGTCTTTGCAGGCGCTGATGTCGAGGCGACCGCGCGTGCACGTGAACTGTTTGGCAACATTCCTCCATCATCTCCTTCGATGGCGTTGTTCAAGAATGGCGAACTCGTCCATTTTGTTCCCCGCTATCAGATTGAAAACCGTGACGCATTTCAGATTGCGCAGCATTTGCAGGAAGTGTTTAGAGAATTCTGCTCACCTGCAGTTGAGGCAGGAACCGAAAAGTAATTGCTGCAATTATCATACCTTTCGTGACAAAGGCGTCGTGAGACGCCTTTGTTGTTTTCTGGTAGGGAAGCTCCCAACTCTGAAAATGTTCTTAATGAGCTTCCAGCCAATTGGCTCCCGTTCCCACATCAACCTCAATAGGAACATTTAAAGTCAACGCATGCTTCATTTTGTCAACGATAAGTTCCTTCATCATCTCGACTTCATTCTTTGGCACTTCAAACACCAACTCATCGTGCACCTGCAACAGCATCCGACTTCTGACTTCTGATTTCTGATCTCTCGACGAGTCGAGTCTTCGACTGGCTTCTGGCTTCTGCAATGCTTCATCGATACGAATCATCGCGAGCTTGATCATATCGGCCGACGTTCCCTGTATGGGCATGTTGATTGCCTGCCGCTCCGCGTTGGAACGCACGGTGAAGTTGCGGCTGTTGATGTCCGGGAGATACCTTCGCCTGCCGAGCAGTGTGCTGACGTAGCCCTTGTGCCGCGCAGAATCGATCGTATCGTTGATGTACTGCTTGACCTTGGGAAAGCGTTCGAAGTATCGCTGGATGATTTCTTTCGCTTCAGTCTGACTGATCTCAAGCCGGCTTGCCAGCCCAAACGGGCCAATGCCGTACATGATGCCGAAGTTCACTTCCTTTGCTTTCCGGCGCATGTCCCGTGTTACGTCTTCGAGTTTCACTCCGAATACTTTTGCAGACGTTGATGTGTGAATATCCTCTTTGTTGCGAAAGGCCTCTTGCAGTCCCGCATCGTCGCTGATATGCGCCATCACGCGCAATTCGATTTGCGAGTAGTCGGCAGACATGATCACGGAATTGGCATTGCTCGGAACGAAGGCTCTGCGAATTGCCCGCCCAAGTTCGGTGCGAATGGGGATGTTCTGCAAGTTCGGATCGGCGCTCGAAAGCCGGCCGGTCAACGCCACTGTTTGGTTGAATGACGTGTGAAGTTTCCCCGTCTTCGGGTTGACCAACGACGGCAAGGCATCAATGTAAGTCGACTTCAGTTTTGTGAACTGGCGATAGTCGAGCATCTTGTCAATGATCGGGTGCTGGCCATGCAATGCTTCGAGAACGTTCACGTCCGTCGAAAATCCGGTTTTAGTTTTTCGGACAGTCGGAAGCTTGAGCCTATTGAAGAGAATGTCGCCAAGCTGTTGAGTGGAGTTGATGTTGAACTGTCCCCCGGCATCGCTGTAAATGTCCCGTATCAAATTATCAATCTGCCGTTCGAGATCTTTTGACATGTCAGCAAGGTAAGCAATATCAAGCGATACGCCGGCCGCTTCCATGCGTGCAAGGACGGAAAGCAAAGGAAATTCAAGTTCCTCACAGAGCTTCAACTGCTCAAGGTCGGCGAGTTTCTTCCGTTGGATGTTTGCCAGCCGCAGCGTTATGTCGGCGTCTTCCGCAGAGTAGCGTGCTATTGCTTCGAGCGGAACCTCGGTAATGTGCTTCTGGCTCTTTCCTTTCCCGACAAGTTCCTCAAACGAGATCATCTTGTAGTTCAGGTGCTCCATAGCCATTGCATCAAGATTGTGCTGGCCGTCGGCACGTAGAACGTAGTTTGCCACCATTGGATCGAAC